>CAYTXN010000460.1:0-2721 GCA_964441195.1 uncultured Limnohabitans sp. | reverse complement strand
CTTTTTGTCGTTTCATTGTAGTTTACTTTGTGTAAACTCAGTTCAGGACAAGTCACAATCCTTCAGTTGACCTTTGCTATACAGAAAATCACTACTTCGAGGACGGAAATCCTGAAATCCACTATCCGGATCAGGAGTTTTTGGGAAGGGAATGGATGATTCGATTTTCCGGAAAGGGCGCTTTCGCCATAGAGCAGCTGATCCGCAACAATCTGGCGGTGGTCAGTAGTCCTCTGATCAGAAAAAGTTTAATTGGACTTGCCGGATTTTTCCCTGAAAAAGTAGCGCATACCGAGGATTGGCAGTTTTGGTTTCAATGTGCATTAGCCGGAGCAACTATCCATTTCATCCAAGACTCAGATGCATATACACTTGTTCGGGTTCACCGCAACAGTGTGAGTCAGCAGACACAAACCATGCGCTATGGGGAGCTGAATCTCAGAACATGGCTGAATAATCGGCTTGAGGAAGCGACTTTTCTTAACGAGGCTGAAAAGTCATCCTTAATCAAATTGAATGAAGAGCGAAAGCGGGCGCTGTTCAAATACATCATGTATCACGGTCCATTGGGAAGTATTTCCCATTTGGTGAAAATGGCGGAGATCTACGATTGGTCGACTGTCATTTCTTTCTACTTCAAGGCACTCAATTTTCGAAGAAAAACAATCAATAAAGTCCATGCAAGAAATCGACATCATCATTCTGTCCAACGCTCAGACACCAGAACTGCGTGACCTGACCTGTCAGGCTATTGAGACATTGCTTGACTCTGAGGATTTCAATAAAATCCGGTTTTTAATTCAAGTGTTTGAATCTGCTGAAACCGGCACCTACAATTATCCTTTTTGCAGGACCATTTTTCCCAAAAAGCCTTTCAATTACAACCGATACATGAATATGGGAATCAAAAACGGGAAGGCTCCCTTCGTGTGCCTTTGCAATAATGATCTGATTTTTCATAGGGGTTGGGCAAGCGCAATTCTAAAAACACTGGATAAGTATCCGAATCTGGAAAGTGTATCTCCCATTTGTGAAATCAATCACCGAGAAAGAGGCATTAAACCCCATACCGGAACTTATATGGGCTATGAAGTGCGAAAGCACGTGGCTGGCTGGTGTCTTTTTTTCAAACGAAGCATGCTTCAAAAGACAGGATTGTTGGATGAACGATTCAGGTTTTGGTATGCCGATAACGACTACGCAAATACCCTTGAAAAAAAGCAAATCCTGCATGCTTTAGTCACCGACTCCAAGGTTGATCATCTGGAAAGCCAAACACTTAAGACAAAGACTCAGAGGGAACAATTGATGTTGACCACAGAAGAACGGTTTTTATATGAATGCAAGTGGGGTTCCCGAAGCTATTTCTCCTATCTCAATTACAAGAGAAAGAAGTTTTTCCAAAACAGTAAACTCTAGCACAATGAAAGACTTTCCATTAGTATCGATCGTAATTCCAACCTACAACTCCGCAGCTTTTCTGGAAGAAACCTTCAATTCTGCACTAGGTACGAGCTACCCCAATTTTGAAATTATTGTGATGGATGATGGCTCAACCGACCAGACCAAAACTATCCTCGAAAGCTGGGCCGGGCGGTATCCGGAAAAAATAAAAGTTTTCCATCAATGCAATCAGGGACCTTCCATTGCCAGGAATCAAGGGATTCATAAGGCCTCCGGCGAATATATTCTTCCTTTAGACTCGGATGATAAAATCCACCCGGACTATATATCTCAAGCTGTAGAAAAATTTGAAAATGACCCAGAAGTTAAAGTGGTCTATTGTGAGGCTGAAAAATTTGGAGGTAAGTGCGAATATTGGAGACTCAAGCCATTTTCTCTTAACCAACTGGCACAGGACAATATGATTTTTGTATCCGCCTTATTTAAGAAAACAGACTGGAAAAAAACCGGAGGTTTCGATCCCCGCTTTTGCTATGGCTGGGAAGACTGGGAATTCTGGATTAACCTCCTGAAAAATGGAGGAAAGGTAGAAAAGCTACCCCTGGTTGGTTTTTATTATAGAATTAGAAAAGGTTCTAGAAGAAAATCTACCAACAAAACTGGAAAAGAGCTGACCATTCAACTATTGAACAGGAAGCATCCTGAATTTTTCAATAGTTTTCTTCATGGACCATTGAGAAATCCCAGAGGGGTTTCCAAATCTATTAACTCAATTTTAAAGGTATTCACTTTACCTCTCGAAACATTAAAGGTGTTTCATACTACAGATACCATTTGAAGTCAAAGTAAAGCTATTGGCAAGAACCTTTTTCAATGTTTTAATCAAAATGTGTTGATTTTTTGATACTTGATAAAGCAATAGCCCCTATTATTCAAAACCAATTGTTCAGCAAGTATTAAGGCATTTGCCTGTTTATCGGTGAACATTACTGGAGGTATACTATAACCTTTCATTAGCGTATATCCTTTCCCTTCTTCGGTCAAAATGGGGACACCTGCTGATTCCAATGCTTTTTATACCGGTAAATTGTCCTATTACTAACCTCAAATTTTCGGAATAATTCTGAGGCTGTTACAACTCTATTGGTCTGAAGCTGAATTAAAATGGCTGTTAATCGAGATAATCTATTTACATCCGAATATTCCATTTTCCAATGTAGCCTTTTCTGGGAGTAGTCAGGTAATCGTTAGGACTGTGTGAAGTTTTCCTGCCCTGCTCCCGTACAGCTGTCGGTACTGGCCCAAGGCTAAAATCCT
>CAYTXN010000459.1:0-2726 GCA_964441195.1 uncultured Limnohabitans sp. | reverse complement strand
AATGGACTGAAGATTATATCAAATTATACCTTGACGATCAGTTGCTGAATGAAGTGGACTTGACTGAGACTATTAATCCGGATGGATTCAATCCTTTTCACCAGCCGCATTATATACTTTTGAATCTTGCTATTGGAGGAAATGGAGGGGATCCAAGATCCAGCGTTTTTCCCAGTGAATACCTAGTGGATTATGTCCGTGTCTATCAGAAAAAATGAGAATCTCTAATGCAAAATTCGGGCTTAAACGCCTAAAACAATAGAAGCTTCAATATCCAGCTTCCTGCTTATTTCACGTGCAATTTTTAATGTTGGCTCGCTTTTTCCATTGAGATATTCGCTGATTCTTGAGCTGCTTACTCCCAAAAAATCTGAAAGGGCTTTTTGACTTAATCCACGCTCATACATCCTAAGTTTAATTGCTTCCGCCAAGGTAGGAGGGAGGATAGGATGGAACTTTTCTTCATAGTCTGCAACCAAATCTGAAAGTAGGTTCAATTCCACAAATCCTTTGGCCTCTGGATTTTCTATATTTTCAGAATTAGAAAGCAAATCTTCAATTCTTTCAACAATAGCATTGTATTCTTTTTCTGACTTTATCATGTTCTAGATAGTTTGGATATTTTTAATTTTATCGTATTCTGCATGGGTGCCGATAAACCTTATATATACTTTCTGAGCGTTGAATGAGATGATAGCAACTAATCGATAATTGTTTCCTTTTATATTGAATACAAACCGATGGTTGCCCACGTAATCAACAGAATTAAAATCCTTTTTAATATCATTTATTGAGAACCACTCTTTTTTTTGGGTTACGGAATACCAGAATCTTAGAGGAACCTCAGCGTCTGCATGTTTTACCGAAAATTCTTGAATCCTCTTGTAGGTGATAATCCTCATTTTAATGTAAATGTTCCGTAATTTGGAATAAAGTTACAAAAAACAAATTAATATTTTTCTTGACTTGGGAAATAAAATCAAATTCAGGAATAAAAAAGCGCTTAAAATTTGACCTAATCAAAAGTCTTAGAGCTATCTGCAATCAGTGAATTGAGTTCTCCCAGTTCCTTTTCACTAAGGTCTCGCCACTTTCCGACAGGAATATCCAAATGGATGTTCATGATTCGAATTCGCTTGAGCTGTTTGACTGTGTAGCCAAGAAATTCACACATCCGGCGAATTTGTCTATTTAGACCTTGAGTCAGAATGATCCGGAATTTAAATCGGCTGATCAGCTCTACCTTGCAGGGATCAGTGACAGTCCCAAGGATCGGAATTCCGCCTGACATCTTTCGCACGAAATTCGCGTCAATGGGTCTGTCCACGGTCACGATGTATTCTTTCTCGTGATTGTTTTTGGATCGGAGAATTTTGTTGACAATATCTCCTTCACTAGTCAATAGAATCAGCCCTTCGCTATCCTTATCCAATCTTCCGATTGGAAATATACGTTCCGGATGTCCAATGAAATCGATGATATTATTCTTCTCACCTTTGACATCAGTGGTGGAAACGATTCCCACAGGTTTGTTGAAAGCAATGTAAACATGGACAGTTTTTGGTTTGCCAACCAGTTTTCCATCCACCCGAACCTCATCTTGAGGGAAAACTTTGGTGCCTAACTCTGGAAGCTTACCATTGATAGTAATTCTGTTTTCTTCCAACAATTTGTCTGCAGCTCTGCGTGAGCAAAACCCAACTTCGCTGAGGTATTTATTTATTCGTATGGATTCTTCTTGGGCCATAAATGCAAATATAGATATACACTTTGCGCTGCTGAACCAAAACGGTTGGAAGACCGAAGAGGGAAGACCGAAGAAGGCCTAAATTGAAATTTTAATTTAGGGTTGAATCTTTTGTCACAAAGGAGTTCATACAAAAATGGATTTACCCGAATTTTATCGAAATCCATCCTTGGAAGATTGGTATTTAAAAATGCTGTAAAATCTATTCGTTTGATGGCTGCATTTGTGAAAATGCCTCAGCTACCAATTTCTTTTCGCCATTAATTCCTATTTCAGCCAAAAGCCTCATGGATTCTGCCTTCTTGGATTCAAAAGCCATTCGATTTGCTGAAGAAATCGGTTCAGAAGGCGGGATTTCTTCTCTCAGCCAATCTTCTTGTTTTCCATTTTTCCAAAATCTAAAGCATAAATGTGGACCTGTGGCTAAGCCTGTGCTACCTACGTAGCCAATTACTTGTCCTTGACTTACTCGTGTTCCAGCTTTGATGCCTTTTCCGATTTTGGACATGTGCAGGTATTGGGTAGTGTAAGTACCATTATGCTTGATTTTTACATAGTTTCCGTTGGCGGCATTATACTTTGCTTCCACAACGGTACCATCTCCAACCGATCGAATTTCAGTACCGGTAAGAGCTGCATAATCAGTCCCAAGGTGAGGCTTGTATCTTTTTTGAACTGGATGAAAACGCTTCAGATTGTATTTGGAACTGATCCGAGTATATTCTAATGGGTCCCGAAGGAATGCTTTTTTCAAAGAGTTACCATCCTGGTCGAAGAAGTTCATTTCTCCGTTTTGCTCAAATGGGATGGCATGATAGGGTTTTCCTTTGTACTCAAAAAATGCAAGTTGAATTCCGGAAACTCCGACAACGACATCGTCAATCACTTTTTCCTCATAGACTACTTTAAACTGATCACCTTCTTGTAATCCTTGGAAATCAACGGACCAACCAAAAAGATCTGCGAATTTATTGATGAT
>CAYTXN010000458.1:0-2730 GCA_964441195.1 uncultured Limnohabitans sp. | reverse complement strand
TCTGTATAGTTTTGACCAAAATGTATTTCCTCCAAGGGTTCAGCGGAAAAACTTGTTTTATTTACCTCATTTGCATCGTAATGCTTTTCCGCCAATTTCGCGAGTGACTCCCCCAAAATTTCGACATCCACTTGTGGTTCTGCCTTGATAAAAAGCTGGGAACTGGAATTTACATTTCCCCAACTATGAAGGCCATACCAACTTTTTTGTTCCTCAGTCTGAATGGTGGAATAAGAAATAAAGTCATTGAAAATAAGATCTGTGTTTTCGGTGAAGTCCTCCACGATGCCAGTCACTTGCGTACGGATCGTGTCTCTATCAATCCAGACAAGCTCCTTTCCCAAGGCGTCAAGCGGTTGAACACCCGGAAAATACCTCTCCAAATTACTTTGGGTAATTACTACTGAATTTGGTTCCTGAAGAGCTGATTGAGGATTCCCAGCCAGCCATTTTCTTGGGAAAATTTGAAAAAATCCGGGATCGGCAAAAGTAGATACATTGGTTCTTCCCATTACTCGATTCCCTTCCGACACCACGACTAAAGTCTGATAAAGCGTGTTAAGCCTCCCTTTTGCCAAAATACCTGAGATCTCAGAATCGATCACTTCTCCAAGTGGCCCGGGAGTCCCGGAATTGGGGTAACTTTCTCCTCCGGTGTATTCCGTCAGTGTATTGATACGAAAAATCTGTTCCCGATCCGGATGAAAGCGGTCAAAACTATTGGCATGCCAGACCACATTAAAGATCAAAAAGCAAATCGAAATCCCCAGAGAAAGTCCAAGGATATGAATGGCAGTTCGGAGTCTATTTCGAGTCAAATTCCTCCAGGCGATAGTGAAGTAGTTTTTGAGCATGGGGTTGGGAGGTTAGGGGGTTTGGAAGTTAGGAGGTTGGGACGTTAGGAGGTCGGGAAGTTTGAAGGTTATTAGTTATTAGTTATTGATTCCGAAATCCGAAATTCCAATTCCGAAATTTGCATCTCAAGTCTTGATACTTTCATCTTGATACTAGCTACTTTCGAAATCACTCGTCTTTCAGGCTATTCACAGGATTAGCAATCGCTGCGCGGATTGCTTTGGAACCGACCGTCACCAAAGTCAAAACCAGTGAAGCCACCATGACCAGCACGAAAAGACTAGCGGAAAGCTCAGTTTTATAGGCAAAGGTTTCCAGCCAATCTTTCATCATGAAATACGCCAAAGGAATTGCAATACCAAAAGCAATCAAAACCATAATCAGAAACTCTTTGGAAAGCATAAAGGTGATCTGACTCACTGACGCTCCGAGGACTTTCCGAATACCGATTTCTTTTACTTTTTGCCCAATCATAAAAGAAACCAGACCATATAATCCAATACAGGAAATCAACAGAGCCAATCCTGCAAAAATCTTGTAGACCAAGGCAAGCTTTTGCTCAGACTCATAGAATTCCGCAATGGATTCATCGAGAAAGTTGGCTGTGTAGATTTGCTCAGGATATAGCTGTTCGAATTTCCCTTGAATAGCTGTCAAGGTGGCCTGATCCGCAGATTTATCCAGCCTGACAGCAACTTGGTCAAATTGAGTTTTTATGCTGGTGATCAGCAATTGCTTCATTTCCTCACGAAGTGAATTCACGGTGAAGTCCTTGACTACACCTGTGATTGGCACCCAATTTCCTCCACCCAAGCGAATCAATTTACCAATGGCTTCATCTGGCGATGCAATCATAAGTTTCCTGGCCATGGTTTCATTGATCACGACATTTCGGATGGTATCGCTCTCAGGGTATGCAGTTCCTGCGGCAAACTCCATCTCATAAAGATCAAAATAATCGGCATCGGCAAATTTCAGGAAAGCCGGAAAGGGCACATCCTCGCTTTTCTGGTCGAAGTAAAAGTTTGAAGCTGAATTGTTGTCAGAAGAGGGTGTATCTGAAGCCATACTTGCCGCCATTACTCCCGGAATTCGCATCAATTCCTGTTTGAAAGATTCGATTCTTGGATTCTCATTTTTATCCGCAGGCACCTCCAAGTAATAGATGGCTTCTTTGTTGAAGCCCAGGTCGGTTTCCTGAACCAAATTCATCTGACGTACGGCGATCAGCGTACCGATCATTAGAATCTGAGCTATCGCAAATTGCAGGACTACCAGTCCTCTTCTGATAGAAACTCCACCGATTTCGGCTCCTTGAAATTTGTTTTTGAGTGCTTGAATTGGTTTGAACCCAGAAATAATCAAAGCTGGATAAAAACCAGACAGCAGCGTGAGTATCAGAATCAACAAGATCATAAAACCTATAATCACAGGTTGAAAGAAGCTAATTTCAGCAGGAACCGACGCAATTTTATCCAAAAAGGGCAACAGAAGATTGGCAAGGATCAGCGCCAAACCACTTGAGATCAGTACCGATAAAAATGTTTCTCCTAGAGATTGCATAATCAACTGTGTCCTTGAACTGCCCATGACTTTTCGGACACCGATTTCCTTACTTTTGCCAATTGCCAGTGAGGTCGTCAAATTCACAAAGTTTATAGAGGCCATGATCAGGATAAAAATCCCGACAAGGATCAAAGTCTGAATGGTTGATTCACGAACCAGCCGCCCACTTAAAGGCTCTAAATCTGTTTCAAAATGAATTTCGCTTAATGGCTGCATCAGGTGAGAAATAGCGGAATTCCTTCTTCCTTCAAAGTGTTTTTTGGAAAAACCATCCAATAGGTTTTGGGCTAATAAAAGATCGGTTTCAGG
>CAYTXN010000457.1:0-2749 GCA_964441195.1 uncultured Limnohabitans sp. | reverse complement strand
GTGATGGAAATGGGAATCAGCATGCGGGGAAAATCAATTTTTTGGGGTTTTGGTTCGGTATTCGACTCAAATTTATCGATTCGGCCGATTTTTTGACTGATTAGAAATGCTGATATTCGAATTCAAATTACAATGATGGATTATTTACTCGATTTGCTAAAAATCATTTTGCCGGCAGGCATCGTGCTTTATGGAATGTACTTGGTTGTAGTATCCTTTCTTTCCAAAGATAGAGAGAAGCTACTGATCGACCTGAAGACCCAAAATACACAGGTCGTTTTGCCAATTAGACTTCAAGCTGCCGAGCGACTTTGCCTTCTGCTGGAAAGAATTACTCCAAATAACTTGGTGAGACGCTCGAATCCTAGTCAGTTTTCTGCAGCCGAGCTTCATCCTCTGCTTTTGGCTGAAGTGAGAGAGGAGTTTAACCACAATTTGAGTCAGCAAGTCTACTTCTCTGAAGAAACTTGGGAAGCGGTTAGACGTGCTGTTGAGGATGTTGTCACCCTGCTAAATCTCAGCCGCCAATCTTTAAATGCAGAAGCAACTGGCATGGATCTGGCAAAAGCAATCTTTGCCAATTCGCTGGAGCAAAAAAATGATGCCATCACTTATGCACTTCGGCAGGTAAAATCTGAAATTCAACTTCATTTCTAACAAAAGCCAATGACAACCTTTGCAAGCAAGACAACTGAAATCGTAGAAAAAGCCAAAAACCTTTTTGGTAAGCAGGTCGATATGATTGTTCGTCAGGAGCAAAAAGTAGTCGAACTCATAAAAAACGTCGGTAAAAAGCTGTCTGACCTAGCGCACAACCCTAAGGTTCAAAAGCTTACCGCGCCGATTCAGATTTTTATCCGAATGATCAAAGCACATTTCAATGGCCAGCATAAAATTGAATTCAGTACGCTTGGTTTGATCGTTTTGGCTTTAGTTTACTTCATTTCTCCGATTGATTTGATTCCGGATTTCTTAGGAGTTATTGGCTTTGTAGATGATCTATCGGTTGTATTGGCTGTTTATGCCAAATTGAAAAATGAAGTTGAACAATTTTTAGAGTGGGAGCGAACTCAGTTTTAAACTAAGCTGTTTTCTCTCAAATCTTAATTAAATGGAATTTTTAAGCCATCCGGTTACTCCAAAAGTAATCGATAAAGCATTTTCATATCCCCAATTTGTTGAATTCACAACCCAACTAGTAGTTGAGAACAGAACAACTGGAGGCAATCAAAGTGAGGCATATCTCGATTATACCCGAATGTGTCTTCAGCGAATGAGGCGTTGGGATAAGACAGCCAAAGTTTCGCTGGAAATGGAAGGGCTCATCCGATCTATCCATGAGGCGCAAGTTTGGCTTGTGATTACAGAAGCTTGGTGTGGAGATGGATCACAGTCCATTCCTTACTTAGCTAAACTTGCGGAATTGAACCCCCTGATAGATTTGAAAATCATAATGAGAGATGAGTATCCTGAGATCATGGACGCCTACCTCACAAACGGAGCTCGATCAATTCCGAAATTGGTTGCATTTACCAAGGATTTGAAAGTTGAACTTTTCACTTGGGGACCAAAGCCTGAATACCTAATCAAGCGACACAAAGAATACAAACACGATTCTCAAGGAAAATCATACAAGGACTTTTTGGAGGAAATTCATCTCTGGTACGCCAGAAATAAAAATCGGGACCTCGAAATCGAGCTTTTCCCGTTAATTCAATCAACTTTGATCCTATGAACATCGCTTTAATATCGGGTACCTCAGGACTTGTCGGGATGCAATTGCTTCACCAGCTTTTGCAGGGCAATTCTTATGATTATGTGTTGAGTGTGGGGAGAAGGAAACTTTCGCTCAAACATGGAAAGTTGATTCAGATCGATGGAGACCTCGCTAAACTCAATTCCTGGGATTGGGAAGAATTGGTTAAAGCCCAATCGCTAGGTGGGGAATACAATAGTTTAATCGATACGATTTCAGAAAAATCAGCAAAAATCCATGCATTCTCTAGTTTGGGAACTACGATCAAAGTCGCCGGATCAAAAGAAAAGTTTTATGCGATTGACCATGATTTGGTAATCGATTTTGCCCGCTGGGCAAAAGGTTTAGGCGCATCCAAATTCCTCTATGTTTCTGCATTAGGTGCGGATTCGACTTCTTCAGTTTTTTACAATAAGGTAAAAGGAGAAACAGAAAATGATCTCAAATCCAATCAATTTGAATATTTAGGCCTATTCCGGCCTTCTCTTTTACTTGGAAACAGAAGTGAATTCCGAATGGGGGAGTTGGTGGCTTCCGTTTTGATGAAGCCTTTGGTTTGGCTGAAAATTGCAAAAAATATCCGTCCGATCTATGATTACCAAGTGGCAAAAGCCATGGTCAAAAAAGCCTTGTCCTCAAGTTCAGATTCTGTAGAGATCGTCCTTTCTGGGCAAATGCAAGATTTGAGCAAATGATTGCAGTCATCCAGCGAGTATCCGAATCAGCTGTCAAAATTGACAGCAAAATCAAATCTCAGATAGGAGTTGGTTTGATGATTTTGTTGGGAATTGAAGAGGCCGATGGCCAAGAAGACATAGACTGGCTCAGTAAGAAGATCGTCAATCTCCGGATTTTCCCGGATGAAAATGGCGTGATGAATCGCAGTGTGCTCGAAGTGGGAGGGGAGATCTTGTTGATTTCCCAATTTACGCTTCATGCAAGCACAAAAAAAGGAAATCGTCCTTCCTATATCAAAGCTGCAAAACCCGATTT
>CAYTXN010000456.1:0-2749 GCA_964441195.1 uncultured Limnohabitans sp. | reverse complement strand
CGCTATTCCTGATTACATATCTGTTTTCTACCGATATTTTGTCCCTACGGGACAAATCCACAACAATTTATTAATGATTTCATTGTTCAGAAAAATCCGCCAAAAACTCATAGAGGACCTGCTAGCCGGACTGGCAGGAACTATGATAGGTAGTTATCTTAAATACGCTATTGGCGAAAAATTAATGCTAGTTGTATCTAATAACAGTCCCTTTAGGGACTTGATATGGGTAGAAAAACAGTCTGCAGAAACCTCTCCGTGCCTTTAGGTACGGGATATGACAGAAAATCTGCATTTGGTACAAATCATATGGCGTACCTGCGGCACGCTATTCCTGATTACAAATCTATTTTCTACCCATATTTTGTCCCTTCGGGACAAATTCTGCTAAAAATCATTTTTTCTTTTCCAAACACTCCCATCAAAAAATCTCCCCCGCTTATTTCATTCCGAAAAATAGAAATACACATTGGGACAAAAATTCCTGCTGTTCGTCCTAGGCAGATTTCGGATTTGAATCCAATATTCTATGTTGAAGGCAAATCTTCCTGCAGGTGAAATTTTTCAAAAACTTAACACACCACTCTTAAATCTAATCACCTGCAAGGAGGATTTACCAATGCTTATGGATCAAATCACTCCTTCCGCCATAGCTCCTCTTCAAGAGTCCGAGCGAATCCAATCTCTCGATGTCATGCGTGGGATAGTTCTTTTTGGAATTCTTTTGATGAATATCAATGCATTTGGATTGGCAAATTCCTACAATGACCCCACCGTAGCAGGAGGTTTTTCAGGTTGGAATCTCTACGCTTGGATAACTACCAACATGTTTTTTGAAGGAACCATGCGCGGACTGTTTTCCCTCCTTTTCGGAGTTGGGATGTTTATTTTTCTAGACCGATTGACAAAACGAGGAGCAGGTATCAAGGCTGCAGATATATTTTTCCGGAGGCTTACCTGGCTGCTTGTATTTGGGCTGATTCACGGGTATCTCCTTCTTTGGACAGGAGAGATATTGTACGATTATGCGCTCATGGGTTTTCTGGTGTATTCATTTAGAAACATGGCCCCAAAGAAATTGATTCTGGCTGCAGCCATTTTGGTTTTAGGAGGAATGACTTGGAATTATTCGGACTTTCGAAAAAGTGAAAAATTGGCCGCGAATCTAGCCCTTATTGATACCTACAAAACAGAAAATAAAGAGCTGACCAAAGAGCTTGAAGAATCCCAATCCCAATGGGAAAAGTTTCAGGAGGAGAGATCTCCCGAATTCATATCAGAATACAATGCATCAATGCGGAAAGGCTATTTTGATGTGGTTGCATTTTTGGCACCGATCAATTCTCATTACGATCAATTTATGTCTTACCGATATGGACTTTGGGACGTTCTCAGCATGATGTTGGTCGGAATTGCGCTATTTAAGTGGAATATCCTTTCTGGGAAAAAATCATTTGCTTTCTATGGTGGAATGGCTGCAATCGGATATCTGATCGGACTTTCCATCAATTATTATGAACTCCAAGTCGTTTTGAATGGTCAGTTTTCTCCCGTTTCAATAGCAAAGTCGAATCTCACCTATGACCTAGGAAGAATCGCTACTTGCATGGGCCACATTGGACTAATCATGCTATTCTCTAAATCGAATTTTTTGATTTGGCTGAAAAGTAGCCTTTCCTCGGTCGGCAAAATGGCTCTGACCAATTACATCATGCACTCTGTCATTTGCATGATTGTATTTACCGGAGTGGGTTTTGGCCTCTTCGGAAAGTTGCAACGCTACGAACTTCTATATGTAGTCTTCCCAATCTGGATTTTCCAGCTCATCCTAAGTCCAGTCTGGCTCCGGTATTTTCATTATGGTCCTTTAGAATGGCTCTGGAGAAACTTAAGCTATAAAAAAGTTCATCCCATGCGGAAAGAATTACCAGCTCCAGTGATGACCGTGTATCGGTAAAAATTCAGGTTGTTGGCAAATATTTTTCTTGATAGTACTGAGGAGCCTTTCTTCAAATTTTGCTCGAAAAAAATCTAGTAGTCTTCGGACGATATTTCCCCCTGTTCGTCCTAGGTTCCTTTCGGATCAACGGTAATCTATTGATTTTAACGGATTAATAAATTTTTCCTATTTCTAAACAATCAAATCAATTTATCATGAAAATTTTCAAAACAATCTTATCATCTGTTTTCCTGCTGTTGCTGACGACCCTTGTTTCAATGGCACAGGAAGTGACTCTAGAATTTCAGAATGCAGCCAAAGCGATGGAGGTAGTCCAAACCTACACCAAAGCACTTCAAGCAGGTGATGTGGCTACAATGAATGCCCAATTTGCTCCAGGTACAATGATCTATGGTTTGGGAGGAGGCTTGGACTCACTTACAGTCGCCCAGCACAAAGAATATTACACAACGAGTACCAATACTTACAAGCACAGCCTTTCGCAAGAGCTCTATCTGCCTGTCAAAGTGAGCAACAACTGGAATGAGGGGGAATGGGTTTTAGCATGGGGAACAAACACACTTACAGATAAGGCAAGTGGGAAGAAGATAGAGGTTCCATATCACACCGCCTCCCGTATTGAGAATGGTAAAATTACGTTTATTAGATACTGGTATGATATGCTCAGTATTCTGGAAACGCAGGGATTTATGGTGACCCCTCCTGCAAAATAAACTAGTCAAACGGCTTATAATAAAAAGATTAGCTCCTTTGGTGGTATCAGATCGCCAAAGGAGTTTTTGTTGGTTT
>CAYTXN010000455.1:0-2754 GCA_964441195.1 uncultured Limnohabitans sp. | reverse complement strand
ACAAATCCCCGATCTGCAGCTCTTCGTCTTCTCGTTCCTCGTACACTCATCCAACCCGAGCAAATTCCTGTTCGATACGGGCTAAATCGCTTCATCCATGGCGTACCCATGGCAGATGGAGGTGCGATAATCAAGGAACCATTGAAAGTGGATTTGGACATTTCCTGAGTAACTCTTGGCACATCCCAAATATCAATTCCATTTGCAATCAAAGCCTGATTGGTGCTCCACACTGCTCCATGGACAAAAACCTCTCCGATGCTTTGGTCCAGATTCTGAAGGATGCGTTGGGCTTTTCCAAGTGAATAAGCGAAAAGCACCGAATTTCTCCCCTCGGATGCATTCTCCTTCCACCAAGAATTGACTTGCCTGAAAATTTCCTGCTGAGTTTCCCATTTATAAATGGGAAGACCAAAAGTACATTCCGATACAAACTCGTGACATTTTACAGGTTCGAAAGGAGTAGAAAGTCCATCGCTTTCTACTTTATAATCTCCGCTGACTACAGCAATTTGACCTTTGTATTCTAATCGGATCTGTGAAGATCCCGGGATATGTCCTGCTGGATGGAGCGAAATTTTGACCCCATTAATTTCGATTGCTTGATTGTAATCAATGGTTTCTAGACTGATTTCTGATCCAAGTCTCAATTTCATCACCTCGGCAGAATGATGGTGCGCAAGATAGTGCCTCATTCCCCAACGGGAATGATCAGAATGTGCATGTGTGATCACCGCCAAATCCACAGGCTTCCAGGGATCAATGAAAATCCCAGCCGGCGGACAGAAAAGTCCTGAATCAGTGAGTTTTAGAAGGTTCAAATTATTAGATTTCGGGTTTAACGAAATAAACCTGAAAGTTAGATTTCTGTGGGGCCAACACCAGGCTTTGCATAAGCTAATCTAGCCAACTTTTGACCTACATGATACTCATCCAATCCTGAGACAGTAACCGTCTCCAACAAGTTCAGATCAAGCGAACCATCTTTTCTCAAGCCTTTTTCTTCGATATAGATCGAATCGATACTTCCGATCATAAGAATCGTTTGATTCACTTTTAGTGTTTGTGTTTCTACCAATGAGCAAGCCAGTTTGACGGGGCTATTTTTAACAAATGGTGCTTTGAATCCATTCAAATATTCCGTTTCAAGCCCTGTAGCTTCAAATTCTGAACCTTCCCAGTTGGCTGCAGTCCAATGTGCTTCCTTATAAAAAAATGTAGTCACATGATTTAAGGTAAAAAATCCTGAGGCAAGGATATTTTCCAATGTATGACGAACTACTGTATGAGGTCTGAAAAGTATTCCCACCATGGGTGGATTGGCACCAATATGAAAAACTTGAGAGAATGGCGCTAGGTTAGTTTTGCCTTCTGAATTTTTCGTGCCAATCAAATTGAGACTTTTATAGCCTGAGAGACAGTTGATTAAATTCCTCCGGTAAAATGAATCCGAAGCCATAATTTCCTCGGAATCAAAATGCTTGATCATAGTTTAATAGCTTCTTCGATCGAATTGCAATATTGAATATCAAGCTGATCAATAATATTATTAGGGTAAGTCTCGAGGATTTGCTGCTTGGCTATTTGAACCATTTTCTCAAACCATTTCTCAGCTGGAAGGATTTTGCGATGGGTTTTCAACCCATAGCCAAGCATATCTTTTTTCCAATGAATAAAATACCACTCCATGGTAGGCTGATGGAAAGCTCTGAGCGAACGCTTGTCGAAAATGAATTTTGTATAATCACCGGATTCTACGATTTTTCCGATCTGACCAAAAGCATCTTTGAAATCATCAATCGGAATGTAATCTGCCAATAGTTCGCAAATCACTATTTTTTTGTCAGGATTGACCAAGACTCTTGTATATCGTTCTTCAAAAGCTAATTCAAAGTCTTGAATTTCGGATGGGTTCAGCGTTTCATTCATAACTAGTGGAGGTAAAGCTTAATAAACGGAATTTTTACGTTGAGTAGTCACATGTGCCACTTCTTCTTTGAATTCCATTAGTCTCTGTTCAAGCACAGAGGCATATTCAAGGGTAGTTCGCATCATGTCTTGTTGAGACTGTATTTGCTCCTTCAATCGAAAAAGCTCCCGATTGACGTCCGATAATTTCTCTTCATAATGTTGTTTTAGCCGCTCTTTTTCAAGCTGGGCTTTCCTCAATTCTTCCTTGAACAGCAGGAATGATTCAGGTGGAGTCTTCATAATCACAGCACTTTCTTCTCGGGACCATACCCGATGGTAAGACAATATGAACTGATAAAATGTTTAAGCTTTACTTCAAATTTGACATTCCGCCGTCAATATGAAGAATCTGACCCGTCATCCAAGAGGACCTCTGCGACAACAGAAATACCGTTGCATCGGCAATGTCCTCTGAAGTCCCAATTCTCCCTAATGGATGCCGCTTATCTGAAGCTTCTTTTTTCTCGGGGGTCGAGAGTAAGGCTCCAGCTAGGGGTGTTTCTGTCAAAGATGGAGCGATGGCATTTACTCGAATTTTGTTGGGCGCCCACTCAGCGGCCAAAGATCGTGTCAAGCCTTCTACCGCACCTTTGGCGGAAGCAATCCCTGCATGGAATCCCATGCCTGTCTGCACGGCCACTGTACTATATAAAACGACAGAAGGATTGGAAGATTTTTTAAGCCCTTTGAGGCATGCTTGCAAAACTCGGACAGCACCAAAGAAATTGACATCCATTTCGTTTTGAAAATCAGCGATTGAAATTCGGTGAAACGGCTTTAGGC
>CAYTXN010000454.1:0-2755 GCA_964441195.1 uncultured Limnohabitans sp. | reverse complement strand
CTTGCTTTTGTCGGCTATTCAGAGTTAGCGAATTTACCAGAATGGAAGCAAGGCCTGGAAGCCTATATTTTTTTCCTCCAGTGATTTTGTCCCAAAGTATACTACCTGAACTTGGAGTTTCATCAAATTCAACCGGACTGGATTTCAATTGGGTAAGCGAAATGGCGATGATATGACTTACAGGATAATTGTACATCGTTTCGATAGGAAGATTATCCACGACGCCCCCATCTACATGAAGTTGATTGTCAATAACTACAGGAGGATAGATTCCTGGGATAGCGATGCTTGCCTCGATTTGTTTCCAGGCCAGTCCTCTGTCGTGCACGCGTGAAGTTGCATTGGAGTAGTTGGTCGATACACAATAGCTTCCCACCCAGAAGTCCTCCAGATGTGTGTTTCCCATCATTTTTTTGAGGTAGTTGCTCATCTTCTTTCCTGACATGAAAGAGATCAAGGGGAATGTAAAGTCATTTTGTGTTAGTTTGCTTTGAGCGGAATCTTTACTGTAGAAGTCGATTTTTTCCCGATCAAAATCACAATAGGCTGCAGTCAAGCCATATAGTGCACCAGCACTTGTTCCACCTAAAAAGTCAATGTCTACCCCTTCCTCACCTAAGGCCTTGATTACGCCTAAATGTGCAAAGCCTTTGGCGCCACCACCACCTAAAACCAACCCAATGGCTTTATTGGCCAGAATTCTCGCAAAGCGTCGAATGTCACGACCTTGATTTTTTCGATAATGAATATGGAGGTTAATTTTTCGGTCGACAAACCAGCGCCTTGTATTTTCAGGAAATTTGGCTTCTTCCGGGTGAAGAAGAAGCAAATAGATTTTCTTGTTCAGGATATTTTGGGAATAGAGGTCAAGATGCTTTTCTATCTCCTGAATGTTACTTTCAGCATAAAAATCTGTGGCCAAAACCACCAAATCTGCATAAATAATACATTGTTTGGACCAGTTCAAATCTGCGTCACTGCAAACCAAAAAATTCAATCCTTGGTGTTCCTCCAAGGTGTCATACATGGTCTGGGTTTCCAGATTGGCATGGGATTCATGGTCTAGAATTTGGATACTTACATCGAGTGACTCAAACTCTTTTTTGACAGCTTCTGTATATTCAGAGATATCATTGTCCGATTGAAGATTGATTACGGCAATATTTTTTGCAGAAGTCTCCAAGTGCTTCTGAAGTGCATTTCTTCGCAAGCGATTGACTACGAATCGGGTGAGCTTGCTGGAAAACGCGGGGTGTTTGGAAACGATTTCCAAGTATTGGCTTTCCTTGAGTTCCAACACGATGGATTTGCGGATGGCAACGACTGATGCAGATCTCGGCTCTGCCATAAAAAGTGCAAATTCACCGATAGGTTCACCTTCTCCAATATCCCCAAGGGCATGAAGGAAACCATCTTCCTGCTTCGCTAATGCCCTAAACCTGCCGGAAATGACGATATAGAGGGAGTTATCCTTGTCTCCCTGATGGAAAAGAAAGGTTCCTGTCTCTAGTTCTAGGCTTTTTCCATTTTCAAGAATTTGACTGATTAGTTCCTCTTCAAGGTTACCAAAAAGTCGGAGAAGAATTTTTCTGTTGTGCTCGTTTTTACTGAGGTCGGAATCCAATGTAATGACGATTAAAATTTTAGGTTATTGTCTTTTTTAATACAAAAAAAAGAATTAGTCTAAAATAATAATTAATTGAAATCTAGCAAATGAACTTATTGGGAGTGCTTGATTTCAAGTGAAAGTTGGCAAAAGTAGGAAAGGACTAAAGTTTTGCTTTTGGCAACAAAATTCGAAAACGGGTGAATTCACCCACTTTTGATTCAATTTCCAATTTTCCTTCGTGAGACTTGATGATGTCATGGGTAATGCTAAGTCCGAGCCCAGTACCCTCTGTTCCTTTTTTGGTGGTAAAAAATGGCATCAACAATTTATCTCTGATTTCATCAGGGACGCCGGGTCCATTGTCTTCAACTTCGATCAAAATCTGATCTCCAAGGTCTTTGGTTAGTATTTTTACTGCAGCTTTATACTCATTTCCGACAGCGTTGATTTTATCCCGCATCGCGTCGAAGGCATTTTTGAGTAGGTTAAGAATTACCCGGCTAAAATCTTCAGCATTCAGATTGATTTGAGGAAGCGTTTCATCCAAATTCAACTGAATATCTACGTTGATTGGATTTGGATTTGCTCGCATACCATGAAATGCCAAATTTGAATATTCTTTAACCAATGCATTGAGATCGGTAGGGTCCATGCTTCCCGTTCCACCACGGGAATGCATCAACATGGACTTCACTATGCTATCGGCCCGCGAACCGTGATGGCGGATTTTCACCAGATTGGATTTGACATCTTCCAGCAGTTCGATGATGTTTTCTTTTTCGGGAGATTCCGAGAATTTTGCCATTTCTTCCCCTATCTCTTCTAGAAAATCCACGCTGAGCTCTGAGAAATTGTTGACGAAGTTGAGGGGATTTTTGATTTCGTGAGCAATGCCTGCCGTCAATTGGCCAAGTGAAGCAAGTTTCTCCTGTTGGATAAGTTGCTCCTGCGTAGACTGGAGATGGTGAAGTGCTTCTTGGAGTTCTTCTTTTTGTTTGAGAATTTCTGAAGTTCGTTCGGCGACCAGGATTTCCAATTGGGATTTTTGTTCGGAGGTGGCTTTGAGTTGGCGCTCTTGTTCTTTCAAAAAGATCCGCTCGATCTCAAGTTCCTTCATCTGTTTGCGATGATTCAGCCACATGGTCA
>CAYTXN010000453.1:0-2767 GCA_964441195.1 uncultured Limnohabitans sp. | reverse complement strand
ACTCCATGGCGAAAATTGTGGATGAAGCAGGAATTGATATTATTCTCGTGGGAGATTCTGCATCCAATGTAATGGCAGGTCACGAGACCACGCTGCCAATTACACTGGATCAAATGATCTATCATGCTTCTGCAGTTGTACGTGCGGTTAACAGGGCCTTTGTCGTGGTGGATATTCCATTTGGGAATTATCAAGGAAACAGCTCAGAAGCATTGCGCTCAGCCATTCGAATTATGAAAGAATCCGGTGCCCATTCAGTGAAAGTAGAGGGTGGGTCAGAAATTAAGGAGTCTGTTCTTCGAATATTAAGTGCCGGAGTTCCTGTGATGGGACATTTGGGTTTGACTCCTCAGTCTATTTATAAGTTTGGAACTTATACTGTTCGAGCGAAGGAAGAAGCAGAAGCGCAGAAACTACTTGAAGATGCCAAAACATTGGAAGAATGCGGTTGCTATGCTTTAGTCCTGGAAAAAATCCCTGCCAAGCTCGCCAAAAAAGTTGCTGAAACGGTAAGTATTCCTGTGATCGGAATCGGTGCAGGGGGAGATGTAGATGGCCAAGTGCTAGTTATGCATGACATGCTTGGTATCACTCAGGAATTTAAACCAAGATTTTTAAGGCAATATGCAGATCTGCAAGCGGTGATGTTAGATGCGTTCAAACGATATATCTCCGATGTAAAAGCGAAAGATTTTCCGAACGAATCGGAGAGTTATTAAATATTCGTCCACTGACCACAGTCGACAGCAAATGAAATTGGTCTTAATGTACTCTGTAATTTGGTTAGTGGTATAAAACGGATAATCAGAGTAGATATTTTGAAATAGGCAAAAGCCAAAAAAGCCTTCGGAACTTTAGTCTCGAAGGCTTTTTTGGTTTTAATAGCCAATTATTTCATGATGTTGATATCGGTAAAATTTCCGTTAGCTACCACGACTTCCGGACCTGATCCCACCAATGGACTTGCCTTGAAGCTGAATGTCCCGGATACTTTGTTGCCTTCAAGTTTGGTGATGGTTATCGTCCCTGAAGTGGCATTGTTCACTGTCTGCGCTGCATCGGTATAAAGTGCTCTTCCGTCTAGGTCGAAAGTTCCTGTTGACTCACGATCTAGGGTAATGGCAATATTAGATCTATCTACCGCACCTGCACCTATCGCAAATACAGTGATCCCTGCTACAGCTGTCACTCGGCTATTTCCGGAGGCTTCCCATTTTTTTCCATTTATTGTTGCCTCCACATTGAGTGATCCTGAGGGGATCTGGTCGTTATCATCACTACAAGAGGTGAAGGAAAATGCTGAGAAAAGGAAGAAGAGTAAAAGTGATTTTTTCATGATTTTTTTTCATCGAATATCCAAAGGATGGATTAATCAAGACATCCCCAATTCATGGTAAATTATTTACGGGTTTCATGGTATTTTTTGATGTTTTCGGAAGAGAATATCAAAGGATTTTACTTTTTTAGATTTTCGTTTTTAAGTGTTTAATAAATAGTGTTTAGGTTTTTATGAGTTTAGATTTTAGAAATAAAGTAAGTTGGAGGGGAATTCCCCATTTTTTTCTTGGGGTGTCATTTTTTCTGATCTCCAACCAAATTCAGGCAAGACAAATTCAAAAAATGGACAGCTTGGAGCAGGTTTACAATTCCAAGGTTAGTGATACCATTCGCTTGACGGCCGCCAAAGAGTTGACTTTTTTTTACATTTTCAATAATCCAACAAAGGCAAAAAGCCTGCTTAAAGAGTCGCTCATTTTAGCTGAAAAATTCGGGAAGAATAAAGCCTATTACGAACTCTTCCAAAATCTTGGGATCTATTATGACGTCAATCAACAGACTGACAGTTCCTTTTTGATTTTTCAGGAAATATTGGAAGCCAGTAAAGCTCAAAATTGGTCAAAGCTGGAAGAGCGCTCTCTGAATAACTTGGGAATGAACAGTCTCAACAGGTCGAAATATGAAGATGCTATTCGGTATTTCAATGATGCGCTCACCCTAAGTAGACAAAATCCTGAGTCTAAAGAATCAGATTGGGTGAACAGTCTCAGCAATCTCGGTCTGGCTAATCAGGAACTGGAGTTGTATGATCAGGCGATCAAATATCACCTTGAAGCACTTGAAATCCGGAAAAAGATGGGTAATAAAGGCGGTATGGCTATTTCAAGTGCCAATTTGGGGATTTGTTATAAGCTGATGGGAAATGAGGACGAAGCCATAGACTATTATAAGCAAGCCATTGCATTTGCTAAAGAGGCAGGTAATCTCACCCTCTATCACCGGGTACATGATAACCTGGGTAGCCTGTACAATGGACTTGGGCAATATCAGGATGCAATTAGTAATTTGAATATTGCGCTGGACACTGGTGACGGCTATAAGATTGACCCCAAAATGGAGCTTAGTATTTTGAGCAACCTCGCAGCTGCGCATATTGCCCTTGGAAATAGGAGAGAGGCTTTGGACTTTGCCAATCGTGGACTGAAAGTACTCGAAGCTCAGCCAGAGTTGGTCAATTATTCTCCGACGTTGAAAAAGGCCCTTGCTAAAATTTACTTCAGCATGGGCGATATCGATCAAGGATCAAAATTCATGGAAGAGTATGAGGCGGTCAATCGTGAAATATTCAAGGAGGAAAACGCAGAGCTGCTAAGTGACCTTCAGGTAAAGTATGAGGTCGAAAAAAAAGAAAGTCAACTAGCCCTTCAGGAAGCTGAATTGACTGAAAAAAATGCAGTGCTTCAGCGAAATTACTTCGCTTTTGGGGCGC
>CAYTXN010000452.1:0-2781 GCA_964441195.1 uncultured Limnohabitans sp. | reverse complement strand
TTGACATTGTATTTTTTGTATTCATTGCCGAGGTCATCGTAAATTATTCCACCATCTGTCATCACCCCGTCAATATCTGTGATCAGCACTTTGATGCCTTTTGCTCGCTCAAAAATCTCTTCCGGCACATGAGCGAAGTATGCACTAATTATTTTTTCTGCTTCCATTGTACAGAGTAAAGATCCAATCTTCTTTGTTCCAAATTCCTTACACTTCCTGCTTTGCGTTGCTTGGTAAGTAGGTCAAGATCCACATCAGCCACGATGATCGTTTCCTCATTTTCAGAGGCCTGAGCCACAATGGCATCGTGAGGAAAAGAAAAGTCAGACGGCGAGAAAATTGCTGCCTGAGAATATTGAATATCCATGTTTTCAACCTTTGGAAGATTTCCAACAGAACCCGTAATCGCTACATAGCATTCGTTTTCGATCGCCCTAGACCTTGCACAAGTGTTGACTCGGAGGAAAGCATTTTTGGTGTCGGTCCAGAAGGGGACAAACAAAATATCCATTTCTTGCTCGGCAAGTATTCTTCCCAATTCCGGGAATTCTATATCATAACAAATCAAAATCCCAATTCTACCTGCATCCGTATCAAATACGTGAATTCCATTTCCACCCTGCAAACCCCAATATGCGGCCTCATCAGGTGTGATATGAAGCTTGTATTGCTTGTCTTGGGTACCGTCCCGACGGCATAGGTAGCTAACGTTTCTAAGCTTTTTCCCATCGTATTCCGGCATAGATCCCGCGACGATATTCACATTGTAGGAAACCGCCAATTCACTCATGCGACCGACAATCTCATCAGTGTAATCAGCCAAATTCCTGATCGCTTCTGAAGCATCCATGTCATTAAACTCTGCTAACAAAGGCGCATTGAAAAACTCCGGCAAAAGACAAAAATCTGACTTATATCCAGATACTGTATCCACAAAAAACTCCACCTGTTGCATTAAGTCATCCACGTTGGAAAAGCGACGCATTTTCCATTGTACCAGACCGAGTCGGACGATTGACTTCTTATTACCAATGAGTTTTTCATCCTTTTCATAGTAGATGTTGATCCACTCGAGTAAGGTTGCATAGGCGCGGGAATCAGTGTCTTCCGGTAAATATTTAGTAATCACCTTTCTGACGTGAAACTCATTCGCAAGCTGAAAAGAGAGTACTGAATCAAATATCTCCCGATTCTTCACCAGATCGATGTACTTACGCGGTGTCATTTCATCGGCATACTTGGAATAACCAGGAATTCGACCACCTGCGATAATTGATCTTAAGTTTAGGTTTTCGCAGAGCTCTTTACGAGCATCATAGAGTCGTCGGCCAAGACGCATTCCTCGATATTCAGAATGCACAAAAACATCTGTGCCGTAGAGGGTATCTCCATCATCGTCATGAGTGTCAAATTTTCCAAAGCCAGTAATCTGATCATAAGTATGATTATCTCCAAACTTTGAATAATCAACCACGATACTAAGTGCAGCGGCAATCACCACTCCGTTATCTTCAATACAAATCTGGCCTTCAGGAAATACTTTAAGCTGATTTTTCAACTCAGCTTTCGTCCAGGCCCCTCCCTGATTCTTATAAATTGACACCATGATCTCACGGATACCTTCATAATCAGACAACTTGATATGTCGGAGCTTAAGCCGGTGTTCTAATTCTTCTCTCTGTTTACTCATATGGCAAAATTAAAAATATTCAGTCAATTATTTCAAAACAGGCACCTTGGATCATCTAAATCAAAAGATTCTACTGAATTGAAATTGAATTAAAAACAAAATTGGTTTTAACAGTTATGTTTAAATAGTTTAATGGTTAAAATTGGGCATTAAATCTGTTTTAAGGGTAAAAAATTGAATCAAAATGGAAGGAAAAGGTAGCTTTTGGGAATGGCTAGAAAATATATTTAATGAAAATCTCATCAGCCTTGGAGATTCAAAGCTAACCATCGGATTAGCTTTGACTTTGATTCTATCTTTTGTAGCGCTATTTGTAATAGCAGAATGGGTAAGGAGATTTTTAGTAAAACATTTACTGAAAAAAACCCAAATCGCGACTGGAACGAAGGAGTCCATCGGAACTATGATCAAGTATTTGATCATTTTGGGAGGGATATTTTCAATTCTTCAAACCAACGGGATTGACCTTAGTGCTTTCGGAGTCCTGGCAGGTGCGATTGGTGTCGGTATTGGATTTGGACTTCAAAACATCACCAACAACTTTATCAGTGGACTTATTATCCTTTTCGAACAGCCAATTAAGGTGGGAGATCGGATTGAAGTTGGAGACGTTTCAGGTGATGTCATTCAAATCAACGCACGAGCAACTACAGTGGTGACCAATGACAACATCAGCGTCATTGTTCCAAATAGTCAATTTATTGACAGTCAGGTAATTAATTGGTCACATAATGAGCATCGAATACGATTTAATTTTCCGGTGGGAGTTTCATATAAAGAAGATCCAGAGAAGATTAAGAAAATTTTAATCGAGGTAGCTAAGACAAATCCAGGAATTTTACCAACCCCGGAAGTGGATGTACTATTTGATAGCTATGGTGATAACAGCCTTAATTTCAATTTGAGGGTGTGGACCAGTGAATATGTCAACAAGCCAAAAGTGCTGAAGAGCCAGCTCTATTACGCTATCTTTAAGCGATTTACTGAAGAAAAAATAGAAATTCCTTTTCCTCAGCGAGATCTTCACCTAAAATCTGGGTTTGAAAAATTAGAGAATTTAAGCTAATTTTCTGCCTAGCAATTGATTAGCG
>CAYTXN010000451.1:0-2793 GCA_964441195.1 uncultured Limnohabitans sp. | reverse complement strand
TTGGTTCTTCGCAACTTGAAAACTGGCGAGGAAAACTGGCTAGCGTATCCCGTACAACGAGACGAACAGGAATCTATCGCTCCGCAAGGTGTATTGCCTGCAATGGCTTTCACTCCTGACAGCAAATTTGTAATTGCATCTTATGGTGGAAAAATCTGGAAACTTGCCATTGACGGAAGTCCTGCAGTGGAGATTCCATTTGAAGCTGATGTCAAGTTAGCTATGGGACCCCGCCTTTATTTCAACTACGAAATCAAAGACACCACTGCAAAACTTGCTACCCAAATCCGTGATGCTGTCCCCTCTCCTGATGGGAAAAAATTAGCTTTTACTGCTCTGAATAGACTTTACGTAATGGATTATCCAGCAGGAAATCCCACTCGTGTAACCACAAATGAATTCACTGAAGCAATGCCAACTTGGAGTCCTGACGGTTCCCAACTTGTATTTACCACTTGGGATGAAAAAGCAGGTGGGCACCTCTTCAAGGCTTCTTTTGGCTCAAGAGGAACCATCACAAAGCTCACAACTGAATCGGCTTTATACATGGGTCCAAAGTGGGGTCCAAACAACAAAATCGTCGTTTTTAAAGGATCAAACCGATTGCTTCAAGAGGCTGAGGGCCCTGGAGTGAGTGGAGCTGAAGCTGAATTGGTTTGGATTCCAGCTGCTGGAGGTCCTTTGCGAAAAATTATGAACGCAAGCAATTACGGCAATGCTCACTTTACGCAGGACACTTCAAGAATTTTCCTGAATGGTCCAGGGGGTTCACTCTTGAGTGTGAAATGGGATGGAACAGATGAGAAAGTGTACGCCAAGATCACCGGAATCACACCATTTGGTTCAGCTGCCGATCCACATTCTGACCACGATCACGCTAGCTTGGAGGAAATCTCCTCGGTAAAATATGTCATGGGAATGCCTGTTTCCACTGCTGATGCGGTCAACTATTGCATGCTACCGGAAGGCTCGAATTCCCGTGAACCGCAAATGACTCCGGCAAGCGCAAGTACCATTCTGATGGCGCCGGTAGGAAATAAAGCTTTGGCAAAAGTCAATAACAATATCTATGTGGTCACTATTCCGACTGTCGGAAAGGTACCAACCATCAATGTTGCTGATCCTGCCTCTAGCAATTTCCCTTCCCGGCAACTAACCGAGATCGGTGGCGAATTCCCTGCATGGGAAGCTGATGGCAAAAAAGTACACTGGTCACTCGGAAATGGACATTGGGTCTATGATATCGATCGAGCAATTCAAGTAGAAGATTCTGTGAAATCCGCTAAAAAGGCCAAACTTCTCGCAGACGCGGACAGTGTTTCTACATTAAAGGCCAAAGGAGAGGATGCTGTAAAATTGGCTGATTCTTTGGCCAAAGCTGAAAAGGAACGAATTAAAGAGTTTTTCAAAACTGATAAGGAAAAAGCCAAGGCTGACAGTATCCACAAAGCTGAACTGAAGGAAAAAGAATCCTACAAACCGTCGGAGTATCAAGTGAAAGTCTATTTCGCAAAAGACACTCCTAGCGGAAGCATTCTTTTGAAAAATGCCCGAATCGTCACCATGAAGGGTTCTGAAGTCATCGAAAATGGAGATATCCTGATCGAAAATAATCGCATTAAAGCGGTCGGAGCAACCGGAACATTAGATGCTGGAAATGCTGAGGTCATTGATGCCTCTGGCAAAACCATTACACCGGGATTCATTGATACGCACGCCCACATGTGGCCGGCTTGGAACCTCCACAAAAATTCAGTTTGGGTCTACGCTGCAAATCTTGCATACGGGGTGACGACAACGCGTGATCCTCAGACAGCGACTACAGATGTCTTAACTTATGGAGACATGGTCGAGGCGGGGATGGTTCCGGGTCCTAGAGTCTATTCGACTGGACCTGGCGTTGGCTATTGGATGTATAATCTCAAGTCGTTGGATCAAGCGAAAAGTGTATTGAAACAATACAGCAAATATTACAATACGCAGTACATCAAAATGTACTTGGTAGGTAATCGGCAGCATCGGCAGTGGGTCATCATGGCTGCAAATGAGCAAAAGCTAATGCCAACGACTGAGGGCGGATTGGATTATAAGCTAAATATGACTCAGCTATTTGACGGCTATCCAGGACATGAGCACGCGATTCCGGTTCATCCACTTTATTCTGATGTGACCAAGACAATAGCTGAAAGCAAAATGGCCTATACTCCTACCTTGCTGGTATCTTATGGCGGACCTTGGGCAGAAAACTTCTATTATACAACCGAAAGCCCCCTTCACGACCCTAAGCTGAATCGATTCACTCCATATAATGAGATGAATTCCAAAGCTCGTAGAAGAGTCGGCGGCCTGGGCGGATGGTTTGCTCCTGAAGATCATGTCTTCCAAAAGCATGCAAAAGGCGTGAATTCAATCGTTACCCAAGGAGGACTTGCAGGCGTAGGATCTCACGGTCAGCTTCAGGGCTTGGGTTATCACTGGGAACTTTGGTCTGTGGCTAGCGGCGGAATGAGCAATCTAGATGCAATGCGAGTTGCCACGATCCTTGGTGCGGAATCGCTGGGACTTGACAAAGAACTGGGAAGTATCGAAACCGGAAAATTGGCAGACTTGGTGATTATGGATAAAAACCCACTGGAAAACATCCGAAATACCAACACGATCTCACATGTAGTGAAAAACGGTCGCGTGTATGATGGAAATACCTTGGATGAAATCCTTCCAACTCCGAGAAAACTGGATGTAAGTTCTTGGACTAAGGAGGCTCCGAAAGTGACTACCAGTATTCAGGATTAA
>CAYTXN010000450.1:0-2796 GCA_964441195.1 uncultured Limnohabitans sp. | reverse complement strand
CCCGAATTGAAATGATCCAAGATGGACTGGCGAAAGTTCGCATAGAAGCGGTGGATCTCGACCAGCTGGAAAAGCTCGTGGAATATTACGCCGACAAAGAGCACCCGGGATTGAGGATCAGGCCTTATTATCAGGGGATTATACTATTAAAAAGAGAGTTGAATCTGAATTTAGTGCGTATTCCACCTAACTACATTAAAATTTTTCCTACTGATTTTCAATTAGTTAAAAACTAACTTCGTTTTTTTTTTTTTTTTTTCACTTGCTTTTTTTAATCTGACGAGATAGTTTGGCTAACGAAAGATCAAGGTCGGCGCCGAAGTCTGGATTTTTTAGGGAATTTTTAGCCTCGCCCTGCAGGGTGTGAAAGGAGGGTTTAAATTAATTTATTTTAATTATGAAGAATTTCAAATTTGTTTTGGCATCATTATTTTGCTTTGTACTTAGTGTAAGTCCCATGTTTGTAAAAGCTCAGGGTTGTACGAGTTGTTCTGGAACTTCTCCTGAATGCTATAGAGTTATTCATGACAAGGGAGTAACTATTTTCCACGGAGAGAAAAAAGCGTGTCCAGAGCAGTAATTTTAATTTCACAGAGCTCCCATATTGGGAGCTCTTTAAATTTTATATAAGTATGAGAATAGTATTACAATTGTTAATTATTTTAACTTTATTTTCTTGCAAAGAAGATAAGGAAGAATTTGAAGTAATTAAGTCTAAAAGGCTAGCTGTTTCAGATTCAATTAGGTCATCTATAGACTTTCTTTTTATAAGAGATTTATTAATTCTGTCTGATTTTGGAGATTCGTATTATTTTAAGGTGGTTGATATTCAATCTGATCAAATTATCCAAAAATTTGGAAGATTGGGTGAGGGGCCTTGTGAAATTAAACCATACTCGAATGTACAAAAAATAGATGATTTTACCGTTGGGGTATTTGATCTTCATAATTTTAAATACCTTGACTTTTCAATTTCTAACATTGATTCAATTTTTTGTCAAAGTGAAACTAAGAACTTTGATTTCAATCTTCAGAAATTAATAAAGTTGAAAGAAAATTTGTTTTTGGGTGCAGGATTATACGAAGGGAGGTATATATTAACAAATTCAACTAATTATTCAATAGACTCAATTTTCCTTGATTATCCTTTTAATGATGAGCTCCCAATTTCTTTCGAAGAAAAAGCAATGTTATTTCAGGGGAATTTTACAACTAATTCAAAATTACAACGAATCGCCTTTGCGACACGATCTTCACCTGCATTGGATATCCTCTCATTTGAATCTAATAAAATTGATGTTGTTAAGAGGATTTCGGGAACTACATTACCGATTTTCGCATCTGAAAATACTGGGCAATTGATTGGTGCTACTTTAGATAATAGTAATGTTTGGGGGTATTTATCGATCACTTCTTCTAATTCCTATTTGTATTTATTGTACTCAGGGAAAAGAACTGATGATGAGTATCAAAACAGTGATAAAGTTTTAGTATATAATTGGAATGGCGAACTTGTTAAAAGATTAAAACTAGATCAGGAGGTTTCGAATGTTGCCGTAGATGAGAATGATAATTATTTAATTGGGTATTTAGATGATGGGAAAGCTAATCTTTTTTTATTTGAACTCTTATAAGTAGATTTTTTGCTTTAATTTAGTTCCATTACTTTCAACTCGTACCACATGCGCTTATTGTTTTATTTACTTTCTTTGCTGATTATCAGTGCTTTTGGCTGTACAGAGTCCAAAACCGAATCTCAAGAAATCCCCGCTGAATCCTTCCGAAACGAAGTGGCCGCGACGGAAGTCCGAATAGCTACTGCTGAGCGGAAAAGCTTTGATTATCTGATCAATGCCATTGGGAAATTAGAAGCTCAAAGCGAAGTGAAAGCGCTCGTGGAGCGGGAAGGATACCTCATGAAAGTTCAAGTACTTGAAGGTCAATTTGTCCAAAAAGGACAGATCATCGCCACCTTGGATCGTAGGGAAGCAGAATTTGCTTTGGAGAAGGCAAAAATAGCCGTAATCAAAGCTCAGTCAGAATTGGATGTACTCAAGACCCAATTTCATCTTGCTCTTGAATCCTCAGATTCGACTGTTGCCAATACAGTCCAAAGCCGAATCATGGTTAACAGTGGGCTTTCGCTAGCTGAAGTTGAGTTGAAAGAAGCTGAACTGAACCTCTCAAGATGTGAGGTAAGGGCTCCTGTCTCTGGTAAAATCGCCAATATCAAATTCCGCGAAGGAAGTCTGGTCACCAAGAATGCAGAGTTCGCTGAGATTCTTTCCACAGATCGACTTTTACTCCGGGTAAATGTTTTGGAGTCCGACATTCCCCTAATTTCATCCAATCAACGTGCAGAAGTTTATCCGATTTCGGATTCCCAAAACGCAATCGAAGGCCGTGTCTCAGCTATCAATCCCCAAGTCGATGAAAATGGTTTGGTGCAAGTTTCAATTACATTAAATTCTGTCAAAAATCTCCTTCCCGGAATGAACGCCCGAGCAATCATCCGAGCTCCTCAAAGTAATAGCTTGGTTGTGCCCAAAGATGCTGTGGTTTATCGCTCCGGTAGAGCTGTTGTTTTCACAGTCGAAAACGGAAAAGAATCCAAGTGGAACTATGTGGAAGTAGGCAAGGACAATGGCCAAGAGATTGAAATCCTCGAAGGAATCCCCGAAAACAGTACTGTCATCACCACCAATAACCTTCAGCTGGCTCATCAGGCACCTGTTCAACTTGTAAAAGAATAAGCCATGATCCGATTTTTGCTTGAGCGGCCGATCGCGGTGACGA
>CAYTXN010000449.1:0-2796 GCA_964441195.1 uncultured Limnohabitans sp. | reverse complement strand
GAGGATTACCGATTGGATTCTTCGAAAATTGAGCACGTATATGGTCTAAAGCCAACACCAATTGAAGATGGATTGAAGGCCTGCCTTTGAAAGGATCAAGAATTATAAAGCATCGGTCGGGGTATTCATTTTAGTTTCCAACCATCATTTGTCATTACCTCCAATTTGAATTTGGAGAAAAAAACCTATCCATTTTTCTATTTTGGGGCATGAAAAAATTGTTTACCTCATTACTGATCTGTCTTTTGTTTAACCCCGTATATTCTCAAGAGGAAAGTGACTTGGGTGCCTGGTACATGTATTTTGGAAACTTCAGGTTTTCTGATTCACCTTGGGCAATACACGGAGAAGCACAATATCGGAACAATAACTTACTGGGTGATCTTGAGCAAATGCTCCTGAGAACCGGTCTCCAATATAATCTCAAATCAGGTCAGGCGAGTTTCCTGGCAGGATACGCATCGGTTACTACTGCAATTCCAGGAGTTGCATCAGAAACATTTCATGAGAACAGAATCTATCAGGAGGTGATTTTGAGACATAAGCTAGGTAGGATTGGTCTCATGCATAGGTATCGCTATGAACAGCGCTGGATTGATGATTTGGATATAAGAACCCGCTTTCGCTATGCGCTATTTATTAATGTACCCTTAAACAAAAAAGACCTTGCAGAGAAGGGATCCTGGTATGTACAGGCTTATGATGAGATCTTTATAAATGGTGAAAAACCTATGGAAAATTCGCAATTCTTCGATCGAAACAGATTTTACCTTGGCTTAGGCTATCGGACCTCTTCGAAACTTGCTCTTCAATTTGGACTTATGGAACAAACGAGCGACCGATTCTCCAAAACTCAACTTCAATTCACTGCTTTTCATCAGCTATTTTCGAAAAAAAAGAATTAGGATGATTTTTTTGAATTGATTTTGAAGGAAATCACTATTTATCTCGATGGATTATAATAAATTGGTATAGATATAAATCTGAACTTTAAGTACTTGTCGAAACAATAGTCAAAATTCCAAGGTTAGACCAGAAGCCCTTTTTAATTTGAATAACCGAAAATTAAAACCAAAGTCAACCATGAAAGTCTCTTCTTCACTCCTAATCCTGTTAGCAGTAGTTACTGCTTCTTGCTTTTCTTCCAAAGATTATATAACCGATTACGACTATAATTATACTGGATCATTCAAGAAATATAAAACCTTTGCTTTTGTAGAGGCCAACGAAAATGAATCCACCACACTTTCAAGTGTCCTCAATGCGACTATAGGAGCCAGACTTGGTTCACAGGGTTATCGCGAACAGATTAGCAAACCGGACATGTTGGTTAGCTACAAGATTTTCTCTGACTCTATCCGATATCGGGGCTATGTTCAGCCTGAATTTGATTACTGGTTAAATAGAACAGGCATGACCTATCGAAATGACGAAGGCGAAATCGAACGGGAGCAGGAGAAAGATGAGACCTACAATCAAGTTAAGTATGCGCAAAACAGTGGAATGCTCGTTATCTATGTGATTGATTCGAAAAAAGGGAATACCATCTGGCAAGGATATACCGCTGCAAGCTTTGATTTGGAATCACCGACTTTTCAATCCGACATTACGCGGGCTGCTTATCGAGTAATGAATGAATTTAAAATCATCAATAGGCTGGCCGAATAAACTTAATATTTTCCTCATATTGGGGAAGAAGGCTACAGTTTACCCATAATCGTCCTGAGAATTCAGGACTTTTTTTTGCCACAATTTTCTTGTGGCTGTTTGTCAAAGCGCCGAATAACCGGATTTGGAGGCATTTTTTGAATGAATTGGACGCAAAAACTTATAGTTCAAATGAATGGCGGGTAATTTGGATTTGGTTATGAAATCAAAAAACCAATTGCCATGAAAAAATCATTAATTCTAGCGAGTGTCATAGGACTTAGTTTAACCGTCTCTTGTGTATCCAAAAAGAAATACACCGAATTAGAGAGCAATCTTTTTAGAACTCAAACTGAGCTGGCAACCACAAATCAAGAGAAAGCTGAATTGGAGGAAAAAATGTCGGCAATTGAGGCACGTGTTGCTGAATACAATTCCAGAATCAATTCTTTGAGAGAAACAAATGATCAACTGACCGAATCAAATAGCGGAATGTTAAGTATTGAGGGTGCAGCAGTGATGTCTAAAAACTCAAAAGCAAAAATGAATGAGACGCTTGCTAAAGTAGATCCTACCCTACTTGCCGGAGCTAAAACATTGGAAGACTCTGTCAATCTCGCGATTGGCCACAACATCAGACAAAATATCACCGAACAAGGTGGTGATGAGGATGACGTTCAAATTGACATCGACAAAACTGTCGTAATGATCTCAATTTCAGACAAACTACTTTTTAATACTGGAAGCTATCGAATCAATTCTAAAGCAGATCCATTGCTGAAAAAACTTGCTGAAGTAATTAACGCAGAACCAAGTTTGCAGGTAATGATCGAAGGTCATACGGATTCTAGAACCATTTCAACTCCTGCATTGGAAGACAATTGGGATCTTTCTGTAAAGAGAGCTACTTCAATTGTCAGAGCATTGCAATTGAAATATCAGGTTGCCCCAGAGAAAATGATTGCTGCAGGAAGAGCATCTTACATGCCCTTGGCAGAAAATGACACCAAAGAAAACATGGCATTGAACAGAAGAACACGAATTGTTTTGATTCCAGATTTGGATATGTTCTTCTCAATGCTTTAATATTACGAACTACCACAATTCAATCAACCAAAAAGACAGGTCTAATAGGCCTGTCTTTTTTTT
>CAYTXN010000448.1:0-2817 GCA_964441195.1 uncultured Limnohabitans sp. | reverse complement strand
ATGAAATTGACATGAGAAGAATTTTTTCACAAACCGGGATGAATAATACCTTTGTGCAAAACAACAACGTATGGCACAAGAAGTTAAGTTCACCCAGATGGTACGCTGCGGATGCGGCATAGACGTTCATCAGGAGCGTATCACAGCAACAGTCAGACGAAGCGATCAGGATTTTGAAACCCGCGAGTTTGAGACCTTTACAAGTTCTTTGACAGAGTTGAGAGAGTGGTGCAAAGCAGAAGGAGTTACCCATATAGCCATGGAGAGTACCGGAATTTACTGGAAACCCTTATTCAACGTATTGGAGGAGGACTTCGAGATTATCCTTGTCAATGCCCGCCATGTTAAGAATGTCCCGGGACATAAAACGGATAAAAAAGACAGTCGCTGGTTAAGCAAGTTGTTGCTAAGCGGCTTATTGAAAGGAAGTTTTATTCCACCCAGGGATATCCGCGAACTGCGTGATCTTGTACGCTATAAGCGAAAGCTGGTACAACAGGCTGCTTCAGAAAAAAGTCGGTTGATCAAAGTTCTTGAGGATTGCAACATCAAGTTAAGCAGTGTTGTTACCGATGTGAACGATGGTGTAAGCGCAACAAAGATCATTAATGATATCATCAAAGGAGTCACTGATGTGGACAAGTTAATGATCCATCTTCATGGTCGGATCAAAGCCAGCCGGGAAGATATCCGCAAGGCACTTAACGGAAAAGTAACCAACCATCATCGTTTTATGATGCGCATTATGAAACAGCGGATAAAGGACACTGAAGGGCTTATTGAAGAGATGGACCGGGAGATTGACAAGGCAGCGGAACAATATAAGGTTGAAGTGGAACTACTGGAAACTATTCCTGGCGTAGGAAAAAACAGTGCCATTAATATCATCAGTGAGATTGGCGTGGACATGAGCAAGTTTCCCAACGAGCAACACTTAAGCAGTTGGGCGGGCATGAGTCCTGGCAGCAATGAGAGTGCAGGAAAAAAAAAAGCACCCGAACCACCCACGGGAACAAATATCTCCGTACAACATTAGTTGAATGTGGATGGGGTGCTACCCGCAAGAAAGACAGCTACCTAAAACGCAAGTATGAAAGTCTGGTAGGCCGAAGAGGCAAGAAAAAGGCCTTGGTAGCTGTAGGTCACCAGATGCTTGTTTCCGTATATTTTATTCTGCGCAACATTGAACCTTACAAGGAGCCGGAGCTACATGACAGTCCAAGGCGAAGAAACAGAAAGATAAAAAACTATCTTTCTAAGTTAAAGGAACTGGGAGTTGAAATAGACTATATTGTAACCGAAGAAAACAAAAAAGTCGGTTTTTTACTGGAGAATCACTTGTGATATCCCGCAGATGAAATTGACTTCATTATAATGGTTAAGCACAAACCGTTGTCGCAAAACGTGGGTAACCACTGTGGAAGCACGAACATGAAAATTTACTCTCTTGACCTATAAATAATGAATTCAAGTAAAAAACTATTTCAATTTATATTCACATGAAAAAATACCTGGAACAAGTATATGCAACCCAAAAAACAGGAATTATTACTGCTCCCGGTGACAGGCGTGAAGAAGACATGAAAAATATTGGGCGTTATGCTGCTCAAATGTTCGATAAAATAATCATTAAGCATAACAAAGATGACAGGGGGAGAACCAAAGAAGAACTAAGCACGTTTCTTATGAATGGTATTCGGGAAATTAACAGCAACGTTGAGGTAAGCATAATTTCAGATGAAATAGAATCCATTCAATATGCTATTGATAATGCTATAAGCGGAGAATTCATTTTTGTGTGTGTGGAGGATGTTCAAAATACGCTTTCCTATGCGGATCAACAATTAGCTAAAGAAAACGCACACCCTCCGTTAGTACCAATGTCCTTAAACCAAATGCAGTTATGATACCAAAAGGAACCATATTCATTATAGGAGGCGTACAGGATAGAAGGGTTGATAAATTACCTGAAATAGAGAGAGGAAGCCTTTATTGTAAGCAATTTAAAATTTTGAAATTGCTTTTGAAAGGGAAAAAGAGGGTTGAGATTATCACAACTGCCTCTAATTATCAGAAGGAAGTCAAAATTGATTATCAGCTGGCATTCAATAAAATAGGAATTGAGAATACCGGGTTCATTCCCATAACAATTAAAGATGAAGCAGGGCTAAGCAAGTATATTAAGCGGGTAGAAAAAGCAGACGCAATTTTTTTTAGCGGAGGAGACCAATCCCGGTTATCAGGCATTTTGGGAGGCACGCCATTAATTGAAGTAATATCAAAACGCTACTTTGAAGACGAAAACTTAGTAGTGGCTGGCACAAGCGCTGGTGCAATGGTGATGTCAAAAATTATGATTAGCCGTGGAGGAACCAATGAAGTAGTATTTAAAAATGATTTGGAAACTACTACAGGTTTTGGTTGGCTGGAGCATTGTATAATAGATTCTCATTTCATACAACGCGGGAGGTTTGGGCGACTTGCGCATGCTGTGATAATTAATCCGGGGCAGCTTGGTATTGGTCTTGGCGAAGACACTGCACTGATAGTAAAAAATGGAGTGGATGCTGAATGTGTTGGAACAGGTGTGGTAGTGATGATAGACAGTACAAATATTGGTCAATCAAATATTGCTGATGCAGAAGATGATGAATGCGGTGTCTTTGTTGAAAATTTAATAGTCCATTTGATGGTAAAAGGTTGCCGCTTCAATTTAAAAACCAGATTGATTGCTAATCCCGCAAGAAATAAAAGCACATTTAAGTGCGATGACTAATAAATAACATTGGTTCGCATTAACCATATTCGTTCAAATAT
>CAYTXN010000447.1:0-2832 GCA_964441195.1 uncultured Limnohabitans sp. | reverse complement strand
TCCTGAAGTAATGCCTTATCTAAGGATTGGGTGTTTTTGTTGGTTTGCATAAGATTTTTTTAAGGTTAATGATGGAATTAATCGAGTCTTGAAAGCCAATTTCACTCGGAGATGTGATCAAGATTTGAGATTTCTTACTGGTGCCAAATGGCAGTAGGTGCTCAGAAAATTGATTTAAGCGCAAAAGCAAAATGAAATCGACAAATACGAATTGAGTGCTGATTTAGAAAAGGGTGAAAATAAATCAGAAAAGCCAAGGGAAGTTAACCCCTTTCAATCAATTCCAAAGCTGAGTGGAAGAACTCGATGGTAATTAAATCAACACAATTTTAAGCCGTATGCCCAAGGTTGATTACCCTTAGATTAACGGCTTTTGGGATTCAAAGTTGTGGAGATCGGGCCTTGTACTGGATATGAGGAGTTTAACTTCAAAAAGACAATTCACCTTTTGTAAATTACTTTTGGTGGATAACAAAAAGTGAATTTCAAAGTCCTTTTTGAGAGTTGGATTCCCGGAGCTTTTTGAAAATTAGGTTAGCACAATCCAATGTTTTTTTAGCAGTGCGTAAAAGCTGTAAAAACATTCTCTAGCTCTCTCAAAAACAAATACACAAAAGTGTTTTCGTTTACAGAATCATGGAGCTGCAATTTCCAAATTTCCATTGTCTCGAGAAACTAGTCTTTCCTTACAGAGCTTGCAATAATAATATTTGAGGTTACCATACCAGTCAGTATTCAACTCATTTACAAGCCTTAATTTTGTATCACAGTCAGGGCAAGACGCCAGGATTATTTTAGTTTTCGGTTGTGTTCTCATATTCAAGAATTTTTTTAAAAATACAATTTCTTTCCTGGAATAACTCCCCTAACTCCACCCCGAGGATCTTCTACATCCCCTGCATATCTAGGAATCAAATGGATATGAACATGATGAACAGTTTGTCCGGCATGCTCTCCGACGTTGATCCCAATGTTGAATCCTGCAGGATTGAATTTTTCGGAAATCACATTTTTTACTTCATTGAGCATAAAAATGCAGGAAGATTGCTCCTTAAAGCTTAAATCAAAATAATCAGCAACATGTCTTTTTGGAATTACTAAAGCATGACCTGAACTAACTGGGAATTTGTCAAGAATTGAAAAGGTCTGAGCCGATTCAAGGATCAATTCTACCTTGGAATCTGGATTGCAAAAGGGGCATTTTAAATCCGATCTCTCAACTTGGTTATAGTGCTGATATTCGTAAATCTCGCAATTGTCATTTTTATAAATGGAATTGAAAGAAAGAATAACGTTAGTTTGAAAAGTACGCTTTTGATGAATCTTATGAGTTCTAAAGCCTTCAAAAGTAATATCCCGTCTGACAGCAAAATATGCTTTACCTGTCGGTTTTAGCAAAGCTGAAATCTCCATTAAGACCTTTGACTGCTCCTCAGGAAGAAGCACATTCAAAACATAAAAGCAGATTATTGTGTCAAACTTCTGACTCGGGTATTCAGAAAAATAATGTTTGTCATACCCAATAATCTGGTGACCTTGAGTTTTTAGAATCTCAACATCTTTTCCAAATCCACACCCAAAATCCAAAATCTCACCTTTAAGCAAGTTTCTTTCCTTTACAATTCTAGAGGGAAAAGAAAGGGATTCACGCTCTTTGGCTGTTAGATGAGAATATCGATTAGTACTTTGGCTCATAAAACTCAAATCCATTGTTGTGAGCAATTGTAATTAAAGGCTCAATAGTTTCTCTAAACCTATTTTTAGCCTCACTATGAAAAAGGAATTGGTCAAAAGAAGGGAAAATGGTTAAGTATTCCTCAATGAGCTTAGTATTGGATTTTTTGATGTAGACTAATTCAAAGCTCCTCTTTTGAATCTCAAAAAAAGAATCAAAAAACTGGTCTAGTCTAGGAAGTCTATCGCTTTTGGAAGAATTGATTGAGGGATGTGCTGGAACCAAATTCCAGTTCAAATCATGAGAAACAAAGTTGTAGGGAACAAAATGGTCTAAAGCATAATTCTCTTTTGTTATTGGATTACCGGAATAAATGCAATTTTGCTCCGACACCTCATCAAAGTAAAGGTTCCAAAAATCTACTTTTTGTCTGGTTAGATTTTTTCGCCCAATGGGCTTAATCAATTTGTTTGGAATATCCGGAACATTCGGGTTGTGCTTTTGTAAAAACAAACTCAAATTCCAGTGACAGAAATCTTTTAAAATACCGGAATTCTTAAGCATATATTGCATCCAATCAGGGTGAATTTCGATGTGATTGGATGATAAGGAATAAAGACTTTTGGTTGTCACATCTTTTGAAGCACTGTAAATCTGCGATCTGTTCATCTTTGGAAACCAAGGAGAAAGGAACCAGTGAGGTACCTGATTATCAAAATGTGCAAGCAGACCTTGGGATTGTGAATCAGAAAAGGAAAGAATCTTTTCCCAAACTTTTTGACGATCTAAGTCGATAGAAACCTTCATTGTTTCCTTAAAAAACAAAGCTGCTTCATGGACCTTATCTTGTTTCCCAAAAGAAACCTTAAAGTAATTAACGGTATACCAAGCATTTGCCAGCATTCTGGCAAACAATCTGGTTTTTCCGATTTTTGCCCCCTCTTCCTCAGCCAATTGAATCAATGAAAGAAACCAATAATACTTATAGGTTGCTGAGGCCTTTTTGAAAGTGGCCGATAAAAACTGAACAGGAATAACTTCACTTTCCGGAAGATTGGGATGCATTTAATTAAATTCTTTAGTTCAATTTAAGTAAAAGACACAAAAAAACCACAACCCTTGCGAGCTGTGGTTTTATTTTGGGATCTATTGCTTGA
>CAYTXN010000446.1:0-2844 GCA_964441195.1 uncultured Limnohabitans sp. | reverse complement strand
CTGTCATCCTGAGCGGAGTCGAAGGATCAGGCTGACACTGGAATTCTTTTTGAGACAGCCTCCATTCTGAATTTTATTAGGTCAATTTACTCTTCTACTCGGACTAATTCAGGAGTAAGTTGCTCCATTTCCTGCTGGGCGATTTTTTCATCATCCAAACTGAATCGTATAATTAAGGTAGCGATTCCAGAAATAATAATCATCAGTCCGATGATCAGATAACCACTGGAAACTGCTGCACCCGCCGCCGCTGCCTGAGCTGCTTTTGCGGCTTCCTCGCCAAGAAGCTCATTTGCCTGAAATGCTAGCTTTTCAGCTTCGGCTGACTTGTATTTGAGGAAAAGTGCAGTCAGAAACGCGCCGAAATTTCCTCCGGCCCCCACGATTCCCGAAATAGAACCAATTGCTTTTTTGTTGATAAAAGGCACCACCGAAAATGTAGCCCCTTCCGCCATTTGCACTGTAAGACTAAACAGGATCAATAGGAAAATGCCTAAGGCCAAAGTGGTCGCTATGGAAAATAAACCCAACATCAGCCCTTCAGCTACAATGATCGCGGCCAAAAACCATACTCTACCTTTTAGCCCACTGGTTTTTCCGAACTTATCTCCAAAATAGCCCCCTAAAGTTCGAGCGAAGATATTCATCAAAGCGAAGGAAAGGACCAAGTTACCGGCAGTAATTCGACTGAGTTGAAAGGTGTTTTGTAAGTAATCGTCCATGGTACCATAAACGGTCAGTTCGATGCCAAAACAAGCTGCATACACCACAAACAAAACCCACACCCGGTAATCCTTGGCGGCATTCATAAAGCCAACGCTATCCTTTTTGCCTTTTGGGATTTTTTCACCTCTGGCAACCAATTCTGAATAATTTCCTGCCGGAGTGTCTTTGGTGAAAAAGTAATAAAGCAAGCCTGTTAGGAAACAGACAATCCCAATGATAACCATCGAATACCTCCATGCGTCAGCTTCGGCAATACCAAATGCTATCACGAGTGCTGCGAGTAAAGGCATTCCCAATCGATTGGCGCCACCACCCAGATTGCCCCAACCAGCAGAAGTGGCATTGGCAGTTCCGACGACATTTGGAGCGAACATTAATGAGGTGTGTACCTGTGTGATTACAAAAGATGCTCCGATAAAACCTGTAAGTAGTCGGCAGATATAAAACTGCATCGGTGAAGTGACCAAACCACTCATGATAACCGGAATTGATCCAAGAATCAACAACCAAGTATAGCATAATCTCGGACCGTACTTATCGCATAATTTCCCGATCAATAGACGGGAAAAAATAGTCCCCGCAACGGCTAATACTACAGAATTCCATTTTTGCTCCGGTGTAAGCCCCAAATCCCTAACCACATCAGGCATAAATGGGATGATGCCAAACCAGGCAAAAAAACAAATGAAAAACGCAAAGGATGTGATCCAGAAGGTGCGGATCGGCACGCTTTTAAAATCTCCCAGATTTAAGCGTGTGGCTTTAAGTGAAGTTTGATTTTTCATATACGTATTTTTATATGAATTAAAAATAAGTAAAAATACGTATACAAATCAATGAATACGTAAAAAAAATTGATCATAAAAATCAAAACCCATTCAGATTGAACTGAATGGGTTTTTGAAATGTAAAAATACTTAGATATTTTTTAGATCAAGTTTAATTCTTTTGATTTTTGGGTCAACTCTATGAGGTTTTTAACATTTAGTTTTTTCATGAGGTTAAACCGATGAACTTCAGCGGTTCTTCTGCTGATTTTCAGAGCGTCTGCAATTTCGTTGTTGCCTTTTCCCTCAAGGATCAATTCGAGGATTTGCTTTTCACGGTTGGTGAGGATAGAAATTTCCTCAGTAGTGCTAAGTGATTTCTGCTCTCCTTTCGATTTGCCTTTGACAAAATTATCGATAATAATTTCTGAGATATCACCGGAGAAATATTTGCCTCCCGCTGAAATAGTGTGCAGTGCCTTTATAAATTCCGCTTTACTGCTGCCTTTAAGTAAATATCCATCAGCCCCGGACTCAATAGATTCTACCACATATTCCTCTGAGTCGTGCATGGATAAGACCAGCTTTTTGACTTTCGGAAAATCCTTTGTCAGATTTTTGACCACTTCAATGCCATTCATCAGCGGCATTCGAATATCCACGATCAAGAGATCTGGTTGATCCTGGGCAATCAGTTTCAGGGCTTCTTTACCATCTGAAGCTTCAGCAACAACTTTGAATTCGGCTTCATTTTCTAAAAGGGACTTGATACCATCGCGGACGAGCTCGTGGTCGTCTGCCAGCAAAATTCGGGTTGGGTTCATTATTTCTAAAGTTATTACGTAGTAAAGTAATGAAATTTTACGTAATCGAAATCCGAAAATTAGACCAATGGAATATTTAGCGTGACTTTAGTGCCTTTTTGAGGAGAGGAATTGATGAAGAGTCTGCCATTGATGTACTTGATTCGCTCTTGCATAAAAGTAAGGCCCATTCCGCCATCCTTGTCCGGTTTGGTTTTTAGTTCTTTTTTATCAAATCCCTTTCCATTATCATCAATGATAATACTTAGAATTTTTGAACTGTGAGAGATAGTCACCAAAATAAGAGTTGATTCAGCGTATTTGATCGCATTATTGATCGCCTCTTGGGTAATGCGATACAGGTTGATTTCGACGAGGGAATCCAGTCTTTGATTGAAATCAGACTTATTCATCAAGATGATTTCCTTTCCGGTAAGCTTACTTAGTTCCTGCGTAAGTTCTGTCAAAGCCGGTACAATTCCATAATCTTTGAGTTCGGGAGGAGTGAGATTGAAAGTTGCCGTGCGAACTCCCTTTATAATATTCGT
>CAYTXN010000445.1:1776-2848 GCA_964441195.1 uncultured Limnohabitans sp. | reverse complement strand
TTCGGCTCCATTACACATGGAGCATTCCACACCGTGGGTTTTGAGCGTGTCCCAGCCCTTTGGTCCAACCAGATCAATTGCATTAAAGCCGATTTTTTTTACTGCAACACATAGCTCATCCAAGCTTAGTGAGGGCATGGTCCAGGCACAGACACCGTGATTGATATTTCCTTTAAGTAGGAGAGGAGCATTGCCATCTTTCCAGTCAAAAGAGGCTAAAGAGCCCATTGCAGCTCCTCCTAGGATCATTTTCTTAAAGGAAGATCTTCTGCTTGAGTCAAAATTCATAGGTATTTGGGGTTTAATGGTGAGGCTTTACTTTTTCTTCTTTGAAAAAAGATATGAAAAATAGTAAAACCAAAACGGAAATACCAGCAGGAATCAACCAAATTGATTTCCAGGAGTGAAGACCGGTCTCATCTAGGTAATAATTGGAGATTTGACCTGCGGCCCAAAAGCCAATGAGCATCCCGATACCATAGGTGGCTAAAGTTATCAAACCCTGAGCAGAAGACTTGAATTTTTCCCCCGCATGAGAATCTGTGTAAATCTGCCCGCTGACAAAAAAGAAATCATAGCAAATTCCATGTAGTATAATTCCAACTAGAAGCATCCAAACTCCCGAATCTGCATCGCCGTAGGCGAAAAACACATACCTAATAGCCCAGGCTAACATGGCAACTATCATGGTATTTTTGAATCCAAATCGGGTAAAGAAAATAGGTAATGCGAGTAGAAATAAAACTTCAGAGACTTGTCCCAAGGCCATTTTTCCTGTAGAATTCTCTACACCAATTTCAGTTAGGAAAGGGCTAGCGTTCTGGTAATAAAAGGCCAGGGGAATGCAAATCAATATGGAGGATAGAAAGAAAATCGCAAAATTACGATCCTTTAAAAGTGATAGCGCATCCAGGCCCAAAATCTCCGAAAGCTTAATTTTCCCGGTGGATTTTGCTCTTGGAGGAGTGGCTGGGAGGGTAAAACTGTAAATGCCTAAAATCAAAGAAACAAACGCTGCGGTGATCCAGGTGTTTTTCAAAAGTCCACTTGCCAGTCCTGCCTGACTGTCCCA
>CAYTXN010000445.1:0-1676 GCA_964441195.1 uncultured Limnohabitans sp. | reverse complement strand
AAGATGCGTTGCGCATGAAAATATCGATCTGCTATCAGACCCACTATAAAAGGGGCGATGATCGCACCAAACGATTGAGTGGAAAAGGCTAGAGAAATGTCTTGGTCTTTGGCTTGAAGGTTATTTCCTAAGAATGTCCCCATGGTCACATACCATGACCCCCAAACAAAAAACTCCAAAAACATCATCAAGGAAAGTCGAATCTTAATTGGGAAATTCATAGGATTATAATTGATTTTTTAAATGCCATATGGAATCTTCGCATGAATTATAACCATACCTCTTTGAGTTACTAGTGGTCATGCTTGATTTCATAAGGTAAGTTGGGGGTGAAAAATGGAAATTCGGTTTTGAAATTTAGATTTTGGGCTTTTTGCTGTATTTTAAGCATCTCCTTTGAGATTCCGAAGAAAGGACTCGAAAAGTTTTGTCAAAGCCACTCATAACCCAATTTTGCAACTGATCATATTAAGGTATTGAAACGCTCAGGAACCTCGAAATTTCCAGGGAAAATTAATTTTCAACTCAATAAAACCTGATAAACTAATCTTTTGACCAATGTCAACAGCTAAAAAATTAAAACTCGGACTTGTCGGCGGTGGGCCAGGATCCTTTATTGGAGCAATCCACTTAAACGGTGCACTGATGGACGGAATGTTCGAGCTGGTATGTGGTGCATTCAGCTCAAATCCTTCAAAATCCCAACAAAGAGGCGAAGAACTTATGCTTGACCCTAGCCGCGTCTATGGATCATACGATGAGATGTATGAAAAAGAATCTCAATTGCCAGAGGCGGATAGAATGGATGCAGTTGCGATTGTGACACCTAATAATGTTCATTTTGACCCAACGGTGAAAGCACTGAAATATGGTTTTCACGTCGCTTTGGATAAGCCTTTGACACTGAATTATGCGGAGGCAAAAGAGCTATACCATATCGTGAAAAATGCTGACAGACGATTTTTGCTGACGCATACCTATTCGGGCTATCCGATGATCAAGCAAGCCAAGCAGATGATCGCCGATGGCAAAATCGGAAAAGTCCGAAAAGTATATGTCGAATATCCTCAAGGCTGGCTCTATAAACTTTTGGAAACTGAAAATAACAAGCAAGCAGAATGGCGCACTGATCCAGCCAGAAATGGACTTGCAGGCTGTATGGGAGATATTGGAACCCATGCTTTCCACATGGCAGAATATATTACCAGTGAAAAGGTCTCGCACCTTTGTGCTGATTTATATATTAAAATCGAAGGAAGACCCATCGATGACGATGGAGTGGTTTTACTCCGATTTGAAAATGGCGCATCAGGAGTTTTGATGGCTTCACAGACAGATACAGGCTGTGAAAACAACCTTAAAGTCCGTGTCTACGGAGAAAAGGGCGGCTTGGAGTGGGAGCAAGAACTCAATAATTCTTTAACGGTTCGTTTTCCGAATGAACCTGCGCAGATTTTTCGAGCAGGTTCGGGTTATTTAGGTTCATTGGCACAAGAAAATACTCGAACTCCGGCAGGACATCCTGAAGGATACATTGAAGCTTTTGCAAACTTGTACCGAAATTTTGCCCGATGCATTTATGCGGATCGTGCCGGTGAAAAACCAAAGTGGGAGTGGGAAGATTATCCCGGAATCGAAGATGGTATCCGTGGGATGGCTTTTATCGATCACGTCCT
>CAYTXN010000444.1:0-2872 GCA_964441195.1 uncultured Limnohabitans sp. | reverse complement strand
ACTTTTTGAAATATAAACAACATCGCTGTGACAGGCTGAAAACTTATTCCTAGCATATTGGCTTTGATCCAAATCCTCTGTAACACTTTCCCACCATCAAGGTAAGTTAGAGGAGAAAACTTATCCCCTTGAAGCAGCATAATGGCTGAAGATTTAGTAATGGTATCTTTAGATATTTTTGTAAGTCCAAATCCCATCAAAAATTTCCTGAAGAACCTTACTGTCCTAGGATCTTTGAGCAATCCCATCGCTGCCTTTTCAGTTCCAGATAATTCTAAAGTAGCGATATCGATTCCATCTCGGGTCTCGATTGCATCTTTTTCTGTCCATCTGACTTCTTTAATGAAATCCATTAATCCGTCTTCATGGAAAAAGCGCATCCGGTCCATGCCTCCAACTATTTCAGCTAGTCCCTCCAGATCGGAATATTCCTCAGTTAATTTAATAGGGAATCCCTCACTTTTTGCAAAATTTGCCAATTCTTCGAGTATCGATTTTTCAAGTAACTGTCTAGTTGCATTTTTTCGATTCGTACATCGTAATGAAATCCCCTTCACAAGCTCAAAATAAGGAACTTGGATAGGATTTTTGTATTTGGCAAGGAAACGAACTGAACAGATTAACTCCTCATCAAATTGACGGATATGATTTGTGATTTCTATTTCGATTCCCTCATTTGCAGTAGCCAGTCTTAAATTTTCAAGTGCTGCTCCAAAAGCAATTAAAGATCCAGTTCCTTTGAAATCTAGCATGGAGTGACTCCGCTCTTGATCATGAAATAAATGAAGAATTCCTTTGCGATCAAACACCCAAATCCAAGGCTGAATATTTCCGCCAGAAGGGGCCATATTAGCCATAGAAAGTACTTTCTCTAACTCCTCCGAGGATAGAATATACCCAGACTGAAGAATATTTTCGGGTAATTGAGCGATAAGCCTGCCTGATAGAGAAGAGACATCTTGAAGCATAGGGAAGACCAATTTTTCTTCTGCCTGATCAACCTTGATTATTTCATCCAAATCAACATAAAATCTTCCTGATGGAACTTTGTCACCTAATAGCAACTTTCTTCCAACATGTGCCACTGATGCTCCTCCCAAAAAAACGCCAGAAGCCAGTTGAGGCCAAGAAGTAATACTAGAACCAATCTCAAGAAGAGAAGCCTTCATTCTTAAAGAAAGCGTTTCCAAACCGGTTATTTTAAGACCTAGAGCGACACGCTCTTTAACGGTTAGATTTCCTAATTGAGATTGTGAAATTCCTTCAAGCAGACCATGAAAGATTGGCCTTTCGAACTCAATGTCAAATCGTTCGATATCTAGCATCCCTCTGTCAGAGGTATCCATGATGACAGGGATTCGCATAGACCTTGCTTTTTCCCTTAATAAAAATTTAATATCCAGACTGTCACATTCATCAATCAATAAGTCAAGTTTTCCGTTTTCGATTAGAAAATCGTCTACGTTGTCTTCATTAATCCCGTCTCGAAAGAGTGTCACTTTTAAATACGGATCGATCTCTGAAATCTCGCGGGCCGCAATGACTACTTTTTCCACCCCAAGACTGGTGATCCCTGCTTTAATTCGATTCAAGTTACTAAGTTCCAATATATCAAAATCGGCAAGCCTAATCTCTCCAAAGCTCCGTTCCATAGCCATAGCCAATGCGATACTTTGACCAACTGAAAGACCAACAATTCCTATTTTCTTTTTACTTAGCTCTTCTTGTTCAGATGGCGTGATTTTATAGAAATTCCTTAATGTTCTGATTCTTATAAAATCCTTTTGATCTAAAATATGTACCAGAGTGTTTTTCCAGGGATAAAAAACCCAATTGCCAAAAAAATCTTTCTCCCTTTCTTTAAAAAAAACTGCCACCTTCATGGCTAACTCTTCTTTCGAAAACTGTACTTCTGGATGATCAGCTTTAATTAAATCAGTAACCTGACTTTCAATTTCATCAATAGTTATCACATAATTATTAAGACGAAGCTCTTGAATTTCATTCCAATCACTTTCATTAACTGGAGATAAAATAATGGGTTCGATTTGATCCAGACGATCAGATCTAAGATTGGTGAGCATAGCAAAACTTCAGGGTGACAATGATGAGTAAAGTTAGTTCTTTCAGCCTAAAGTCAAATTATTCACTAATTAATTTTGGTCACGATAAAAATTTTCACCCATTCTCCGCGATATTTAATTTTCGACATGAATTTTCTACTTGTTTTTTAATTTAAAATCCGATTATTTGGTGTTTTGAAATTAAACCTTTTTCAGTACTCCTGAATGGAAAATCAGCCTGCAGATAAAATCAAAATCTTGTATGTAGACGATGAAGAGAATAATCTTCAGGCCTTCAAAGCGACATTTAGAAGGGATTACAAGATTTTTCTAGCAATTTCAGCTAAAGAGGGAGAAGAAGTTCTTGAGCAAGAGGATATCGATATCATCATCACGGATCAACGAATGCCGGAAAAAACCGGAGTTGAGTTTTTAGAAAGTATTATTCCAACCTACCCTAAACCCATCAGACTTTTACTCACTGGATACACTGACATTCAAGCGGTAATCGATGCTATCAACAAAGGTCAAGTATATCATTATCTCACCAAACCATGGGAAGAGGATTACCTTAGAACTGTAATAAAAAACGCTTATGAGGTTTATGCTTTGAGAAGAGAGAACGAACGATTGACTGAGGCATTACTAAAAGCCAACGAACAATTGGAATTTTTACTCCGCCAAAATTTACTTTCCTAATTAATATCTAGCAGCGAGCAAAAGCTGCAGCTCTTTGTGATTCAACCCAAACTTACGGGCCAAAAAGGCATTGGTAAGACTACCTCTGTAAGTGTACACTCCTCTAAGGA
>CAYTXN010000443.1:0-2872 GCA_964441195.1 uncultured Limnohabitans sp. | reverse complement strand
AAAAAGATTAGCTCCTTTGGTGGTATCAGATCGCCAAAGGAGTTTTTGTTGGTTTTTTTCAGGCACACTTACACTATAAAAGCTGGCCTAATTTCTTGCCTATTGCAATTATTTAATCCTCATCAACAATTATTTCAAAAATATAATCATGAGAACAATCTTTTTACTATGTCTTTTTTTTCTGTCAGTTGCCCGTGTTTTTTCACAAGGAATCATTCAGGGAAAAGTTAGCGACAATCAGTCCAATGGTATATCCTTTGCCAATGTATTGCTCCGAAGCCCCTCAGATTCGGTTCTGATCAAAGGAGCTATATCGGACGAATCCGGCAATTATGTTTTCGAGGAAGTTCCCAAAGGGGAATATTTTCTGGAAACCTTCTTCGTAGGTTATTCTAAGTCCTACACCCCGGTTTTTAGCTTTTTGGGCACAGAGACACTCGGTCTGAAAACCATCACCTTAAATGAAGACGTGCAAAATCTTGACGAGGTAACTGTAATGGCCACCAAGCCTCTATTCGAAATGGAAATGGGAAAAATGGTGGTCAATGTTGCAAACAGCGTGACCTCAGCAGGCTTTTCTGTCATTGATTTGTTAGAAAGATCTCCCGGAGTTATGGTCAACAGACAGAACAATTCCATGTCCCTAGCCGGAAAAAACGGAGTGGTCATCCTGATGAACGGGAAAAGATTTCGAATGCCCGTGGAGGCTGCCTTTCAGATGCTTGCCGGTCTGAATTCCAGTGATGTGGAAAAGATCGAGATCATGACCGTCCCACCGGCAAACTATGATGCGGATGGTGACGCGGGATTTATAAATGTAGTCATGAAACGAAACAATGGCATGATCGGAACCAATGGTTCGCTGACAATGGGACAAGGCTATGGATCCGGTTATCAGGGCAATTTAAGTTTCAACATCAACCATCAGGGACCAAAATTCAGCTGGTTTGGCCTCGTAACGCCAACAGTTACAAATCAAGTTATGATTTGGGAAAGTCTGCGAAGTAATAATGATGGATTCCAGGACATTTCTATTAACACCTACTCGGAAAATCGGGAGACCAACCGGAAAGTAATTAATCACCAAGCTGGATTTGATTACTCAATTGGAAAAAATACTACCATTAGTGGATTGGTCAGCGGGTATGAAAACAGATGGAACCAGGTAGCGCCTATACTCACAGAAGCCCAGTATTCCATATCGCCGGATACAATTATAGACATGACTCTGACTGAAAAAAACTATTGGAGTCATATCATGGGCAATATCAACATCCAACATATTTTTCAAAATGGACAGGTTCTCAGTGCGGACTTAGATTATCTCAGGTACAATAATGCCAATCCAACCTGGTACACTACTGCCTTTTTTGGTGAATCGGATAATCTGATTGATTCAGAAGAATTCAGAATCTCAAAAGAAACCCCGATAGACATGTGGGTAGGCAGTGTAAACTACTCGACCAAGATCGGAAAATCGGTCAAGGTGGATTCAGGGATCAAGGGGACTTTTTCGGAATTAAGCAATACGGTAATTTTTGAGGAGCAAATAGATTCCAAATGGATCATCAATCCAACTTACAGCAGCGACGGGATACTTACGGAAGATATTTTGGCTGCATTCACCACGGCTGCGATTGTATTCAATGACAAGACCTCTTTAAATGCCGGAGTCCGGTACGAGAATACAAAAACAAATCTTACTTCACTATCGGGAGAAGAGCTAGTCAATCGTCACTATGGAGATTTTTTTCCTACCGTACAATTAGCTCGCAAAATGGGCCAGAATAGCCAAACTACCTTTAGCTATGGAAGAAGAATCACCCGTCCAACGTTTAACCAAATGGCACCCTTCGTCATATTTTCAGATCGATATACCTTTTTCGCAGGGAATACCAACATTCTTCCCACCTACACCAACAACCTAAAAATTGATTATTCCTTAAAAAGCTTGATCATTTCTGCTCAGTATAGCCATGACAAAAATGCGATTGCAGCATTTCAACCCACACTGGATGAAGAGACCAATACGACATTTCTGAAAACGGAAAATATCGATCAAATCCAAACGATCTCGGTCATGTTTGCTTTTCCCCTACAGCTAACCTCATGGTGGGAAATGCAAAATAACTTCACACTCAATTTCCAACAGGCTAATTCTGTGCTGAATGATGAAGCTTATGAAGTAAATCAAAAAAGCTTACAAGCCATTACCACCAATACCTTTGCGCTACCTAAAAAATACACTATCGAATTGGTCGGATATTATAATTCACCAACTATCCAAGGGTATTTCAATTGGCTTTCCAGAGGATTTGTCAATTTGGGAATCAAGAAAGATTTTGAAAAGGCTGGAGTCTTGAGACTTTCTTGCAATGATATTTTTGAAACTACTCAGTTGAGATGGAAATCATTTGAAGGTTCTAACATTGGTTTTTCTGGAAGATTTAAGTTCGATAAGCGGGTATTCATGGCGACTTATACCTATAAGTTTGGAAACAATAAAGTAAAAGGAACCCGTAGCCGGGCTGTGGGGTCCCAAGCCGAACAGCGAAGAGTGAGCAATTAACAGAAACGATGATTTTCACAAATGCTTTCGAAAAGTTTATCCCAGTCTTCGGACAATAAAACCAGCTATTCGTCCTAAGTAGATTCCAACTGAGCGTAAATACGAATAGCTTGATTAGTAGGATTTTATTCAGAATAATTTCTGAAATAACCTGCATCATACTGTTTTCTATTCACTATCAATTGAACCCTTTAAAAAATAAAAACGGGAAAGCTGAAAACCGACCAGAGTAGGCACATAACAACAAGAAAAATGAATAAGAAAAACTATTTCCACCTAGCGACAGCATGCATCGCTCTTTCT
>CAYTXN010000442.1:0-2882 GCA_964441195.1 uncultured Limnohabitans sp. | reverse complement strand
CGAACTTGCGGAGGAGAAATTAATATAAAGCCGATTCTATACCATCATGGTGCAAGCTATGATCTCAATACAGTGATCGAATATGCTATTTCATTAGGCAATTATGATGAAATTTTCTTAGCGGGAATAAGCATGGGTGGTGCCCAGACTCTCAAATATTTGGGAGAAAAAGGAAGTGACTTACCCAATGAAATCAAAAAGGCTGCTGTATATTCTACGCCTTGCAATCTACCGGCAAGTGCTGCTACACTGAAATTGCGAAGGAATGCATTTTACAAAAACCGTTTTTTGGGGAAACTCAAGAAAAAATTAAAAGTCAAAGCACTTCAGTTTCCGGGTTTGATTGATTTGGATTTGCTGCGCAAAGTGGATGATTTTGATACGTTTGACACTCATTTCACTGCCAAGCTGCACGGATTCAAGGATGCAAAAGACTTTTATCAAACTGTAAGTCCAGACAATTGGATGGCTCAAATTGCAATTCCTACATTGATCATCAACGCAATGAACGACCCCTTAATTGGACAGGAATCCTATCCTATAAAACTTGCTGAATCTAAGTCAGAAATTATTTTGGAAATGCCCAAAAGGGGAGGACATACTGGTTTTATGGTAAGTGGTCAAGAGTTTACCTGGGCAGAATATCGATTTTTAGATATGTTTTTGGATAGATAATTTATCTTAGGCTAAGAATATCACTAACCTTAAACAACATGAGAAAGCTTTTTTTCTTTTCAATAATAATACTGTTTGCTCTCACTGTTTTATTTATGTGGTATTATGAATTCAGGGCATTCAAATTTGGAAATCTTTTTCTGTTGATTTTAGGAATTTTGACTGTCTTAGGAATCTATGATTCTGTCCAGACCAAGCATGCGATATTGAGGAACTTTCCAGTTGTGGGACATTTCAGATACCTTTTGGAATCCATCAGCCCAGAAATCCAGCAATACTTTATCGAATCAAATACCGATGGTAGACCTTTCAGTAGAAATCTTCGGTCCCTTGTCTACCGGAGGGCCAAAGGCTTAAATGATACCCATCCATTTGGTACCCAAAAAGATATCAATGACGAGCATTACATTGCGCTGAGACATTCTATCTATGCCAAAGGGCCAGTTTCTGATGATATTCGAGTGACGATAGGTGGTCCATCTTGTATGCAACCTTATTCCGCTTCCATTTTTAATATTTCAGCCATGAGCTTTGGAAGCTTGAGTTCGAGTGCAATTTCAGCTTTGAATCAAGGAGCTAAAAAAGGAAATTTTTATCATAATACCGGTGAGGGGGGGATTTCATCCTATCATTTGGAAGGTGGTGATTTATGTTGGCAGATTGGAACGGGATACTTTGGATGCAGGGATGATAATGGAGGATTTGATTCGGAAAAGTTTAAGGAAAAAGCCGCTTTTCAAGCTGTAAAACTGATTGAAATCAAGCTTTCTCAAGGAGCAAAACCCGGGCATGGAGGCGTACTTCCTGGTATCAAAAATACACCTGAGATAGCAAAAATAAGAGGTTTGATGCCAGGAACTACCGTGCTTTCACCACCAGCGCATAAAGAATTTTCCAATCCAGAGCAGATGATCAATTTCGTAGGACGGCTCCAAAACCTATCAGGAGGGAAGCCTGTAGGATTGAAGCTATGCATTGGCCGTACTGAGGAATTTACGGAAATGTGTAAGGCAATGGTCAGCCAAAACATTTACCCAGATTTTATCACTGTGGATGGAGCTGAAGGAGGTACAGGAGCTGCCCCTCTGGAGTTTTCCGATAGTGTAGGCTTACCGCTTGAACCTGCATTAATTTTTGTCCGTGTTACCTTAGATCGATTTAAGCTGCGAGATAAAATTAAAATAATAGCTTCGGGTAAGGCACTCAGCGCTTTTTCAATTGTCAAATTCATAGCTCTAGGAGCAGATATTTGCAATTCAGCCCGAGGATTTATGTTTAGTTTGGGTTGTATCCAAGCTTTGAGGTGCAATACAAACCAATGTCCAACTGGAGTGGCCACGCAAAATCCGGCACTTGTAAGAGGCCTGGTTGTAACTGAGAAATCAGAGCGAGTCAATAATTTCCATAAGCATACGGTGCATGCAGTCAAAGAACTAGTAGGGGCGAGCGGTCATGCTCATACCTCAGAATTGACTATCCATGACTTGGTTAAGGGAGATGAAATGGTAGCCATGGCCAATCGATACTTTCCTGATTCGATTATCTCCCATTTAGGATCAGATGAATCGCTTTAAAGCCATTTCGGCAACTGTTCCTCCAATTGAAAGCGAACTAGTTGCGGCTGGAGATGGTGCATTCAAAACGTTGATTGAATTCACTGATTCCCTGATCGCAAAATCATCCAAAAGTCCTCCCGAACGATCGCAGGCCTGTGCCCGAACTCCGGCTCCGCCTTCGACCAGATCCGATTCTTGTATTTCAGGAATTAACTCCTGTAGTGCTTTGGTAAAAGCTGACTTGGAAAATGAGCGATAAATTTCGCCAAAACCAGTTTTCCAGTATTTGGCAGCAACTTTTTGGAATCCTGGCCAAGTCAAAGTTTCAGTCAGTTCGCTCAAATTAATTTGGCTCTTTTTGTAGCCTTCTCTTTTGAAAGCTAAAACAGCATTAGGTCCTGCTTCTACGCCTCCTTTCATCATTCGCGTAAAGTGGACTCCAAGGAATGGGAAATTAGGATCAGGTACGGGATAAATGAGATTTTTTACCAAATATTCCTTTTCCTTTTTCAGTTTAAAATATTCACCTCTGAATGGGACAATTTTCACGTCTGAGAATGCTGGATCATTCATCTTAGCAACCTTATCAGAGTAAAGTCCTGCACAGTTGATTACCAGTTTAGCTTCAAAAGTTTTATTTAAGGTTTCGAT
>CAYTXN010000441.1:0-2883 GCA_964441195.1 uncultured Limnohabitans sp. | reverse complement strand
ACAATTGGTTTTGTAAATACTTCTTTTCGGCTGAGAAATATTTGATCGTTTTCAAAAGGAGTTTTAGCTTTTCCAAGGTAATTATTCAAGGTACTGTAACTGAAACTGGGATAGGACTCGCAGAAAACCTTCAGGTTTGAAAATACTTCAATTACTCGTTCCGCACGATTTTTCCAAACTGCTATTACCACTCGCTTATTTGGAGAATTTTTCGGTTCCATTTTCAAATTTAACCAATATAATGTAAATATTGGTCTAACATTTTAATCAATCACTTCAAACTGCGCCATAATTTTCGCCACTTTATCCTCGATTGTCTCCGATGAAAGATTGGTTCGGCTGAGTCTGTCTACCATGATTGGGAAGGAAAATGGGGTAAACTGCACCGGATGCTTGACCACAATCTGTTTTTGATTGAGCTTCTTTAGAGCCTGATAAAACATGTCCTGCTCCATCTGTTGATTGAGCGCTTCCTGCTTGGCTTGTTTGAGCAAAAGATTATCTGGATCATATTGCTCAAAAACCTGATAAAGCAGTCCGGAATTTGCCTGAATATGCTTAAAAGTCATGGGTTTGCCGGGATAGCCTTGAAAAACCAAACCTGCAATACTGGCGATTTCCCTAAACTTCCGTCGCGACATTTCGCTTTCATTGACGCAGTGTAGGATATCCTCTTCGATGTTTTTCATGGAGAAAATGTCCTCTTCCAAGATGTCCTCAGCCGAAATCGGGGAGTCAGTCAGTAACTCAAACCCATAATCATTCATCGCCATATTGAACGAAATCGGGAAATTCAGGGAAATCCGATAAGCAATCAAGGCGCTCATCAGCTCGTGCATCATTCGCCCTTCGAATGGATAGAAGAACAAATGATAGCCTTCTTTGCTTCGATGCGATTCGATCAAAAAAGTGTTTTGATCCGGTACCACAGACAGCTTATCCTGCAAGTCAAGAATCGGTAAAACTCGCCTCACTTCTTCAGATTTGATTATTCCTGAATTATATTCTTGGAAAATCTCCAGAATTTTATCCGCAAGCATGGACGATAGTGACATTCTCGCGCCCATCCAACTCACGACATTGCTGGTTTTTTTCTCCGAAATTTTCACAAAAGCAATTAAGTCCTTCACCTGAAGCAATTCCAAAGGTCTTCCTGCAAAAAAGAACCGATCACCGACTTTCATCTTTGCAATGAAATATTCTTCAACTGTCCCGAGGTAAGCGCCATTTTTAAACTTCACCTTGATCATCGCATCAGAGACGATTGTACCCATGCTCAGCCGATGCTTCATGGCGATTCGCTTGCTTTTTACCTTATATAGTCCGTCGTCATCATCCTGACTCACTTTTAGGAAGTCTTCATAGTTGCCCAATGAATTGCCTCCCTTTGTAATGAAATCCATCATCCAATTCATCTCCTCTTTCGAAAGTTGAGTGAATGATGTAGCTCTTTTTACCACGGGAAAAATCACATCCGGATCAAAACCGTCGCCAACAGCCAATGTCACCAAAAACTGAATCAAAACGTCATAGGGTAATTGTGGAGTAAACTGGGACTCCATTTCTTCATTTTCAATGGCATCCCGAAGCGCAGCAGCTTCAATTAATTCGAGGGAATTGGTGGGCACGAAAAAGATTTCAGAGGGTAAGCCGGGCTGATGTCCTGCTCGACCCGCTCGTTGCACAAAGCGTGAAACACCCTTTGGACTTCCGACCTGTATCACCCGATCCACCGGTCGGAAATCCACCCCGAGATCCAAACTTGAAGTACAAACGACCAGTTTGAGTTTTCCTTCATGGAGTGCATTCTCCACCCAAGCACGCACAGAGTTATCAAGCGAACCGTGATGCATGGCGATCCAACCTGCCCAATCCGGGCGTGCCTCCAGTATTTTTTGGTACCAAATCTCAGTTTGTGAGCGGGTATTTGTAAAAAGTAAAACAGTCCGTCCAGCTTCGATGATTTCTATGACCTGGTCCATCAGTCGTATACCCAAGTGACCATGCCAAGGGTAGGTTTCTATTTCCACCGGAAATACAGAGTGGATCAGAATTTCCTTTTTCACTTTGGCTTTGACAATATGCATGGGAAGTTGGTCTCCCAAAAGCGCTTTTGCAGCATCCTGAAGATTGCCAATCGTTGCGGAAACCGCCCAGCGTCGAAACGTCCCCGGACAAATCGATTGGATGTATTCCAATGCCAATTGAACCTGCACACCACGCTTATTTCCAACCAATTCGTGCCATTCGTCTACAACTACAGCCTGTATGGACTGAAACAAATCTTTGTGATCCTTTTGCGAGATCAGGACGTGAAGCGTCTCAGGGGTAGTGATCAGGCATTCGGGTGGATTCCGCTTCATGGCAGCCCTGGTCTTGGCATCGGTGTCTCCATTCCGAACCATCACTTGCCAAGGAAGCCCGACCACCTCGCAGACCTCCTGCATAGCTTTTTGGATATCTTGTGCCAAAGCTCGGAGCGGTGTGACCCAAATCAGTTGAATTCCATTTTTTTGAGGTTTCTGCCAGGTATTGGGATTTTTTTGGATGTATTCCAAAAGGACGGGAAACCAAAGTGCAAATGTCTTTCCTGAGCCTGTAGGCGCATTGAGCAGTCCGGATTTGCCATCCAAAAAGTCTTGCCAGGTCTCAATTTGAAATGGAAAGGGCGTCCAACCCTTTTTCTCAAAATACTCCAAGCCAACTGCTAAGCGCTTATCCTCCATAGGTTTTCAGAATGGCTTTGAGATCCTCCAAAGTGTTTGCTTCTTCCTTTGGTTTGTCTTTGCGCCAGCGCAATATTCGCGGAAATCTTAGTGCAATCCCACTTTTGTGACGGGGACTGTCCTGAATTCCTTCAAAGGCAATCTCAAATACCAATTC
>CAYTXN010000440.1:0-2884 GCA_964441195.1 uncultured Limnohabitans sp. | reverse complement strand
GATTGAAAGAATCTGGTGTCAAAGTGAGCTCCATCGCTCGGGGAATCCCAGTTGGAGGAGAATTGGAATTTACAGACGAAGTGACTTTGGGCCGAAGCATTCTGACACGGATTAATTACGGGCAAGAGTAAAGATTAATTTGCGAAGGACAAATCACGTTCTATATTTGCACTCCGATTCAAAGAATTCCTTGAATTAAAATCTACATTTAAAATTGAAAAAGAGGGATTAGCTCAGTTGGCTAGAGCGTCCCGCTAGCTAGCGGGAAGGTCATCGGTTCGAATCCGAAGCAATATAAAAGGGGGATTAGCTCAGTTGGCTAGAGCGCTACACTGGCAGTGTAGAGGTCATCGGTTCGAATCCGTTATCCTCCACCAAGGCAAGCTTCCGGCTTGCCTTTTTCATTTTTAACCTGATTGAAAATGTATTTTGTTTATATCCTATTCAGCTCCAAAACTAAGAAATACTACATTGGATCTACCGATAACCTTGAAGGAAGATTGAAACATCACAATGCAGGGCTTACTCCTTCTACGAAATCTGGTGCACCTTTTTGGGAAATTAAATATATAGAAACATTAGATGACAGGACTTCTGCATTGAAACGCGAACTTGAAATCAAAAACAAAAAAAGTCGAAAGTATATCGAATGGTTAATCAGCCTCACCTGAGGACACGGGACTAGTGCGTCCCGCTAGCTAGCGGGAAGTTTACCGATATTCTTCGGAACTGGCTATCGGTTCGAATCCTGGCTAACCGGGGGGCAAGAGTTACCCTAAAGTATTTGGGTACTTATTGGACTGCTTGGTATGAAATTTTTTTTATCAACTCGGTCCTTTGTTTTACATTTTCTTAAGCCCAAAAATCAGAATGTTCTTCTAGCTTACCTACTTATTGTTTTTTTATATTACATTTTATTTACATTAATACGCACTTAATTTCCTGAAGTGGATAGAATTTTTTTTAGGAAAATTAAACATATCCAAGAAACTGAATTTCGTAATATACATTATGAGGTTCAGTACAATTTTGATCTAAAAATTGCCACAATCATTTAATTTACAGGGAATTCCACTTTTAATGCTCATCCGATCTTTAGGTTTAAATTCACTTCCATTTCATTCAATTCTCATTGAAGAAATTGGAAAGCGTTATGAAATTGAATTTAATCCTGAAGCGAATTATATCAATTGCTTTCTTTTCAGCAGCAATACTGGATCCCTATATACTCTTTGCCAGTTGCCCTCAAAATAACATTACAGTTACAGGCTTCCAGTTAAGAAATCAGGATGGAAATCTGTTTAGCGTAACAGATGACTATGAACTTGGAGAATCTGTGACAGGAGAATTGTGGGTGAATTTTGGAGGATCCACAACCAATGGCTACAATCTGTTGATGTTTTATGATGTAGTGGTTAATGGGGTATTGGTAGCAAACGATCAATACGACTGTATCTATTCAGGACAGCAGGTAATACTGAATGTCTGGGTGAAGGTTCGAGACTTTACCTGGAATTGGGGAGATATTATAGAAATCAAAGATATTTTTATGTATTGGGAGACTGGAACCGTCAAACCAGAAACAACCTGCGTTGTCAGCACAAAAAGCAATATAAATTCCCAGTGCTATTCCAATCCGGACGGGTTTACTGCCGCAGTTCCGCTATTTCCCAAGTTTGACTTTGATTCCAACGGAATATGCAATACCACGATTCAATTTACAAGTGAAACCATCGGAGGAACTCCACCATTCAATTATACCTTTTCGTGGGATTTCAACAATGATGGAATAATAGATTCCACTTCAGAAAATCCGATTTATAATTTTCCAAGTTCCGGTACTTATCCTATCACCCTGACCGTAAATGACGGCACCACTACAACTACCATTGTTAAGGAAATTTTCATTGACCCCAATTTTGGGATTCAGGTAACTATTTTCCCGACCAAAATAAACGACGAGTCAGGTATTATTTATGTGGAAAGTGTAACCGGCGGAACGGAGCCGTACACTTATTATTGGACAGGACCAAATGGATTCACCAGTACTGATAAGGACATATTTAATCTTGCCGACGGGCTTTATCAGCTCACAGTCACGGATGCAAATGGATGCCAACAGACTGAAGAATACCTAATGGATATAGCATCGGTTTTGAATTTGACATGGAAATCATTCGAGCTTACTTCCTCTAAAGGCACCGTCAAACTAACTTGGGAAATGACCTCAGAAGCAACTGGGGTGGAGTATGAAATTCAGCGCAGTTTGGGAAACATCACTGATTTTGTCACTATAGGCACCGTATTGGGTCAAAAATCAAATGCAGGTTCAAGCTCCTATGAATTTTTGGACGAAGCCCTACCTCGGACTCATGAACGGTTTTATTATCGGATATTGAGAAAGATGCAGGGCTTAAATGACTTCAGCGAAGTGAAAATGATAGACATACCGCTATCTAGCCCACGGGATACCTGGCTGATATACCCAAATCCATCCTCCGGTGGTAATTTTAACCTTAACTTTAACGAACTACTTGAATCCAAGGAATCTCTGGTAACACTGGATCTACTTGACACTGGCAATTTTTCAAGAAAAGAAAGCATTCCGATCAGACCCGGACAAACGATTCAGCTCCAGGATATTTTCGGAACCTTGCCAAAAGGCATCATCATTCTAAAAATCCAGGATGGGAAACAAGTCAAAATTCTCAAACTTATCAATAACAACTGAGGCTTACCAGTATTCAAATTAGAGTTAAAGTTGATTTTCTTTTTTAATTTCAGCCCTAGCTTAAATCAACATGCTTAGCCGAAAAACCTTACTTGGTTTCCTGATGAGTTTCCTCCTCACTGGCTGTTCTTGTGATCCTGAGGACATTGCCCG
>CAYTXN010000439.1:0-2890 GCA_964441195.1 uncultured Limnohabitans sp. | reverse complement strand
ACTCTAGCTAATTCAATCACAGCAGCTACGCCACTTCCATCATCATTTGCTCCAGGGGCACCTCCTTCGGCATCCATGACATCCTTATTTCTTGAATCCAGGTGTCCTGAGATAATAAAAACCCGATCGTCTGCGGGATTTGTACCCTTTAGCGTTGCGATGACATTAGCACCAGGAGCGTCTTCTGTGATGCGTCTCCCATCTGAAGGAATGGTGAATGGTTCGATTTCGGCTGTCATTCGGCCATTTGAGGCTTTCGCAAAATTGTTGAATTTGGAAAGGACATAGCGTTGTGCCGCCGGCATTCCGTTCTTTTCATCTCGACTTAAAGTATGGCGGGTATGGAAACCAGTCAAGTCGTAAATGTATTTTTTGAGTGAATCTGAAGATACTTCAAACACTAGTTTTTCAATTTCCGGATTTCTAATAACTGCATTTTGGGCAAAGACGCTCAAAGAGAAAAACCCTAGAAAAAGGGTGAATAAAATTTTATGCATGGTAAGTTTGTTTTAAGCTTAACGCTAAATTTATCCCATTAGAAGTTATCACATACAAATTTTACATGAACATGCTTTCCTTACCTAAAAAAGGCGATTACCCTTCCTTCTACGAAACTTATATTTCTAAAATTCCCGACGAAAATTTTTCAGGACAAATCTTGCGACAAGTAAATGAGTTGAAGGAGTATTTTATGGATAAGGATCAAGGTTGGGATATCAAGCCTTATGAAGAGGGCAAATGGTCTCCAAAGGAAGTCTTAGGACATATGCTAGACACCGAGCGAATTATGACATTTCGCGCCTTATGTTTTGCAAGAGGTGAGAAAAATGCCCTTCCGGGATTCGACCAAGATCCGTATGTGATCGCAGGTAAATTTAATCATGTATCCTCTGATCTTTTGATGAAAGATTTTGAGGCGCAGCGCAACGCGCTTTTGACTTTTATAAATACTTTGGATGAAAGTGTCTTGGATCAAGTAGGTAATGCCAATGGCAATCCCATTTCTCCAAGGGCGCTTTTATGGATAATCTCGGGTCATTTTATTCATCATTTCAGAATTCTTAAAGAAAGATATTAAGCTATGCAAATACCTATTGCAGTCATTGATGCTTTTACCAATCGGGCTTTTGCAGGAAATCCGGCTGGTGTTTGTCTCCTCGATATTCCACTTTCTCCAGAGCAAATGCAATCAATAGCCATGGAAATGAATTTGAGTGAAACTGCTTTTGTTCAGAAAACTCCAAATCATGGCTACTTTTCTTTAAGATGGTTTACTCCAACTTTGGAAATTGACCTTTGTGGGCATGCGACCTTGGCTTCAGCCTTTTGGATGATTCAATCGGGCTGGGCTCATGCGAGTGAAACCATTCATTTTGATACCAAAAGTGGCGAACTTCGAGTCATTGGAGATGGAGAATGGTTGACTATGGATTTTCCTTTGATTCCTACTTTCACCGATGTACACCCAATTTTCAGATCTGAGTTATTTGGATATCGAATCGTACATGCGGCTCAGCTTAGAAAGAACTGGATTTTCGAATTGGAAAATGAAAATGCGGTAAGAAATCTGATTCCTGATTTTGTGGAAATTGCAAAAAACAGCGAGGAGGGATTCATTATTACTGCAAAGGGCTCAAGTGAATATGATATTGTAAGTAGATTTTTCGGTCCCAATGTAGGAGTGCCTGAAGATCCGGTAACTGGTTTTGCACATTGTGCTTTGATGGATTATTGGAATCAAAAAACTGGAATGACTCAAATCAAGGCATTTCAGGCGAGTAAAAGAGGAGGGGAATTGTTTTTGGAGAAGCATGATGATCGAGTTCTGATCAAAGGAAGGACTGTTTCGGTTTTGAATGGATTTCTTACGTTGTAGTCGTTTGGTCTTATAAATCAATAATGAAGAGCCTTCTTGAAAAAATAACGGAAAATTGGTTAACAGAAGTCAGCATAATTGCGCTCTTGGTTTCATTGATCTTCATAGTATTTTTTCTCCCTATTCTCATTGAGCTTGGTCATGTGAATTTCTTTTTTGTAAATGCGGTTTTTGTCTTCCTTTTTTTCGTTGGCATTTGGTCCTCTGATACCAAACTTTTGGTGTTTTTTACCAGCTTTTTATTTCTCGTCCAGTTATCTCTAAGAATTTTGAGGTTTAGTGTTTTACCTATAGATTTTTATTTAGCAGAGCGAATTATAGGGCTTTTGAATATGGCGGCATTTATTTTTTTGAATATCAGACTTTTGTTCAAAGACCATGAATCCAACATTTATCGGATCATGGGTGCAGTCAATGTCTATCTTTTAGTTGCCATCTATGGCGCATTTGGATTTGAAGTGATTCAATTATTAATGGGTAATTCCATTTCTGATATGGTTGAATTATCAGGAGTGGATTCAGATTTTTCAACGTATATCTATTTTTCTATGGTATCTGTGACCACAGTGGGTTTTGGGGATTTTGTCCCAGTAAATATAGTTTCCAAAATGCTATCGGTGTTTTTATCTACGATCGGAATACTTTATCCGGCAATAGTTATCGCACGATTGATAAGTTCTGGCGGTAAAGAAAAATAAGTATTGCCCCGTTCCTGTAAATAGGATTAAATAATTGGTGCCACCCCTTTAATTTCCATAAATCTTCATTTCAAAAATCAAATTATCTATGAAATTGAGCCTGCCTGAGGCAGACAGGCATGACGAATACATCTCACACTGGGATGACTATCGACTATGCGAGATTCCACCTGCCTGCCGGCAGATGAGGCCCTTAAAAATCAAATTATAATCACATGAAAAAAATCTACCTAATCTTTATTGGTTTGTTCTTGTTTGGGATTTCCTTCGCTCAAGAGACTCGGAAGATCCCTGTGGAATCCAAAGTGGAAACCAC
>CAYTXN010000438.1:0-2892 GCA_964441195.1 uncultured Limnohabitans sp. | reverse complement strand
CACATATGAAAGTCAAGCGGTATTTGGAGTTGCCTATTCTTTGCGAAAGCAATTCCTGTCCTACGCTAACTGGAGGATTTTTACAAATCAGAATGTGAACTTGTTTTCAGGAGAAGTTGGGTGGTACGATTATGTGTACTTTTTCTACGGAATTGGAAATGAGGTAAGTGAATCCGATGCCGAAACCTATGATGCCAAATTCCCTAGACTTCGGTTTGACTACTCAAAGCAAATAGCTCCTTCAAGTTACCTTGGTGTCAAGACAGTTCTGGACCACTTTAGCTTTTCCGACTTTAACCCAGACGGAAAGCTCTCAAACGAAGAATATATCGGCAAAGAAGGAGGTTGGAATGTCGGATTGGGTCCTTCATTCATTGTTGACTCGCGCGACAACCCAATTTATCCAGCTTCAGGCTGGTATTCAGAAACCTACTTTTTGCGATTTGGAAAGTCTTGGGGAGGAGAATATTCCTATTGGGAAATTGGTGGCGACCTCCGACATTATAGAACACTTTCGCAAAGTGTAATCTGGGCAAATCAAATTGCTACAAAAATCACAAGAGGTGAAACGCCTTTCTTCGCCTTGCCTCTGTTGGGAGGAAATCGTTCTCTTAGAGGACTTTTTGAGGGAAAATATCGGGACAGCAATGTGGCTTTTTTTCAGTCCGAAATTCGAAAAAGTATTGGAACCCGATGGGGATTGGTAGGTTTTGCCGGAGTTGGGAATGTGTTTTCCGAAGTCAACACCATAGCTGATAGTGTTAAAATCGCCTATGGTGCAGGAGGAAGATTCCGGCTTTCGAGTGCCAAAAAACTGAATCTACGACTGGATTTAGCCCATTCTCCAAATGAGGGAATGCAGTTTTATTTTACTTTTGGGGAGGCTTTTTAGAAAGTCAGAATGGTGAAGTTAGAAAGATGAAAGAAGTAGGCAGTCGCAGTATTCAGTTGGCAGTAGGCAGTTGGCAGACATGTCAGAGGTATAAAGTCAGAAAGTTTACCTGAGGGAGGTAGGCTGAAAATAAGTAGGCAGTCGCAGTGGGCAGTTTTCAGAAAAAGCAAGAAAGCTGAAGTGAAAAAGTTTAGAACAAAGAGACAACTAAACGTGATTCAGCTTGGAGACGGCGGGCATTCGGAGCCGTTCGCTTCCAACCTACTCCTAACTTCTTGATGATATTGATTTTCATATTTACTCGGCTCCGCCCGCTGTATCCAAGGTGATGTTACCACCATTTGTTATTTCTTCATCCTTGACCTGATATCTTGCTGAACTAATACAACTCTTAATTCCTTCTCCCAAAAGTCGATATTCAGTATGTTTTCCCTTAAGAATTGATCTGTTTTTAACTGCTCGGAATTTTCCCAAGAATTTAAAAACTTACTGATTTTTTCTTCAATCATTCTTTTAATTTGTTCAGGTTGCTTATCTGCCCAAATTGATTCTGGAAATCCAAACTTGTATTTAGCTGCAATAGAAATTTTTAAAGAATCATTCTCTTGTTCTTTAGTTTGTACCAACTGTTCTTGGTCACAGGCAATAATTTCACTTTTTAAGTTCTTACCTGACAAATCTATGGCGGACAGGATAATAAATTCTATATTCCTATTTCTGATTTTGAGTTCTTTAATTCCTTCTTGTATATTATATAGGTTTCCGCTTGCTAAATAATGATTAGCTAATTTTTCAATTGGTATTTTATGTTGCCCCCAAACCCCCTTAACTCCTTCAAAAAACTCTTTTTTTATACAAAAACTCTTTTGAACAATTTCAGCTTCTTCCATGGTTAACTCCAGTCCAATTTTTTTTGCCCTATACTTTGCAAAATAAATTGGACCTTTTTTCACAAAAAGGATTAACCCTATGAATAAGGAAAAAAGTATTAAAAGGAAGATTATTAGGTCCCAATTCATGTTGTTATCTTTAATTTACTATTGGCGGTAACTCTCACCAAAAACCCTCTTTCATCCAGCATCACCACAATCTCATACAAATCCAACGTCAGACAAAAGTCAATATCCCGCTCGATTCCGTGGTTTTGTAGTCGCTTAGCATGAGAGGCTTGGGATAAAAAACCTTTGAGATTATATCCAACTTTTTCGAAAAGCATACTCATGGCCAAAGCTCCATCCTCGCTTGATTTATGGGTTGATTCCAAAGACTTCACCAAAGCTCCAGCATAAAGCGAATCTTCCAAATTGAAATGCCCTTTCCAGCCCGCGCAGTGAATAAGAACATCTTTACTTTGAGCCTGGATATAGGAAACCGTAGCTTGGAGATTTGGAAAAGCTCCGATCAAAATCGCTTCGGCCTTCTTGGATTTATCTATCGCCTGAGTACCATTTGTGGTAGTCATGGCTAATTTTCGGCCTTTGTAATCGCCATTGAGGTAAGCGACAGGTGAATTTCCCATTTCAAATCCCGGGGCAGTCAACCCATTTCGTTCGCCTCCGATCAGGAATCCTTTTTCCTTCATCAGTCGACAAGCTTCCAAATCCGCAAAAGGAAGGATTTCTTCCACTCCATTTGCCAAGGCAGCAACCATCGTGGAAGTGGCGCGAAATATATCGACCACTACCACGATTTTGCCTTCAAGATCGAATAGATGAATTAACTCAGGACTGAAGCAAACTTCAACTTTTCTCATGCTTAAGCTTTCAGGAGTGGAAGTTTTTCAACCTGAGCTTTCAGGTTTTTATTTCTGACTTGGATAAAAATCTCGGTTCCGGGTTTGCTAAACTCTGTTTTCACATAACCCATTCCAATGCCTACGCCCATACTCGGAGACTGAGTTCCGGAAGTGACCTCCCCGATTAATTCACCTGCTGCATCCACGATAGGATAGTGGCCTCTTGGAATTCCTCTTTCCTGCATGATAAACCCAACCAATTTGC
>CAYTXN010000437.1:0-2897 GCA_964441195.1 uncultured Limnohabitans sp. | reverse complement strand
CTATTAACCATTAACTCAATTCTCCTTTGAACCGAATTGCCGCCGATCTTCACTTTCTCCCTTGCCTTGAATTTTTTACTGCGATTGCAGGCGCGGAAGAAATTTTAATTTTTCCGAAGGATAAATATCCACGGCAATCTTATTTCAACCGTACTCAAATCCGATTAGCAAACAAAGTGGAAACGCTGAGTATTCCTATTCAAGGCCGGCGTCCAAGGTTGCCAATTGACCAAGTTAAAATTGATTTCTCCCAAAATTGGCAAGCCGTTCACTTGCGAGGAATTCAAAGTGGATATGGGAAAGCACCATTCATGGAGTATTATTTTCCTTATGTTCAAGAAATATATGAGTCAGGAGAAGAGAGTCTTTGGGACTTCAATCTGAGACTTCTGACAATGTGTCTTAAACTCCTCCGATGGCCTGCCAGACTTACTGTATTCGAAGGGGGGCAATTACCACCTGATGTGAAGGATATAAGAGGTCAAATTGTGCCCTCAAGCCCTTTTTCAACAAGGAATTACTACCTGCCAGAAACTTACACTCAGCTTTTTGGCTTAGACTTTGAGCCAAACCTCAGTATTCTGGATTTGTTGTTTTGCACAGGCCCAGAGTCTGAGCGAATTCTAAGGGATTCAATAAAAAAAGACTGAACAATCGTTAAAAGGATTGTGTTTTTAAAACAAATTCGGTAACATACGTAAAGGTTTATTATCAATAAGAAAGGATTTAAATGGAAGCGAAATTTTCAAATAGAGTCAAAGAGGTGATCTCCCTTAGTCGCGAAGAAGCACTCCGCCTAGGTCATGATTACATTGGTACAGAGCACCTCTTGCTTGGGATGATTCGAGAGGGTGAAGGTGTAGCTGTTTCCATTCTTAAAAAATTGGGCGTGCCTCTGGATGAGCTACGCAATGCAATCGAGCGAGCTGTAAAAGGCACCGCAAACCACAATGTGAAAAATATGGCCAATATCCCACTGACTCGTCAGTCGGAAAAAGTCCTTAAAATCACATATCTCGAAGCAAAAATCTTCAAAAGTCAATTGATTGGCACCGAGCATTTGTTGCTTTCGATCCTTAGAGACGAAGACAATATCGCGACACAGATTTTAAATAAGTTTGAAGTGAACTATGACTCTGTAAAAGAAATGTTGGAAATGCAGTCTGATGCTGGGACTTCCCCTAGAGCAAAAGCTGAAGCGGAAGACGGAGATGACGACGGTTCTAAGCTTTTCGGGTCTTCGGGAAGCGGAGCAGGAAGTCAGGCTAAGCCGGGGGCAGAAAAATCAAGAACTCCTGTTTTGGATAATTTCGGCCGTGACTTGACCAAAATGGCCGAGGATGACAAATTGGATCCAATTATCGGTCGTGAGAAAGAAATTGAGCGAGTAGCTCAGATCCTTTCCAGAAGAAAGAAAAATAATCCAATCCTGATCGGTGAGCCTGGTGTGGGTAAAACTGCAATCGCAGAAGGACTCGCACTAAGAATCGTTCAGAAAAAGGTGTCTCGAGTGCTTTTCAACAAACGCGTTGTCACTTTGGATCTTGCATCTTTGGTTGCTGGCACTAAATACAGGGGACAGTTTGAGGAGCGAATGAAAGCCGTCATGAACGAGCTAGAAAAATCTCCAAACGTCATTCTTTTCATTGACGAATTACACACTATCGTTGGAGCTGGTGGAGCTTCCGGTTCGCTGGATGCCTCAAACATGTTCAAGCCGGCTCTAGCTCGCGGAGAAATCCAATGTATCGGAGCCACTACTTTAGATGAGTATCGACAGTACATTGAGAAAGATGGAGCTTTGGCTCGTCGATTCCAGATGGTAATGGTCGATGCTACTTCTCCGGAAGAGACGATTCAAATTCTGGAAAACATCAAAGATAAATATGAGGATCACCACAATGTGATCTACACACCTGAGGCAATTGTAGCTTGCGTGAAGTTGTCCGATCGATATATTTCCGATCGATTCCTTCCTGATAAAGCCATTGATATTTTGGATGAAGCAGGTGCGAGGGTTCACATCAACAACATTCACGTGCCGGAAGATATTTTGAAGCTGGAAGCAGAAGTTGAGAATATCAAGACTGAAAAAAATAGAGTTGTAAAATCTCAGAAATACGAAGAAGCGGCACAATTGCGCGACAAGGAAAAGAAACTTCTTGAGCAATTGGAAACAGCCAAAAACCGTTGGGAAGAGGAAAGCAAGTCAAAGCGATTTGTAGTAGAAGAGGACAATGTCGCCGAGGTAATTGCGATGATGACCGGAATTCCTGCAAAGCGTATAGCTCAGAATGAAGGCGCAAAACTGCTCAATATGAATGTTGAGTTGGGTGGAAAAGTGATCGGTCAGGACGAGGCAATCAAGAAATTGACCAAAGCGATTCAGCGAACCCGAGTAGGTTTGAAAGATCCCAAAAAGCCAATTGGTTCATTCATTTTCCTCGGTCCAACCGGCGTCGGAAAAACGGAATTAGCAAAAATGCTTGCTACTTACCTTTTTGACAAAGATGATTCATTGATCAGAATTGACATGTCGGAATACATGGAGAAATTCTCTGTATCCCGATTGGTAGGAGCGCCTCCAGGCTATGTAGGATATGAAGAGGGTGGTCAATTGACTGAGAAAGTCAGAAGAAAACCTTACTCTGTAGTATTGCTGGATGAGATCGAAAAAGCTCACCCGGATGTGTTCAATATCCTGCTCCAAGTACTGGATGACGGAATTTTGACCGATGGATTGGGAAGAAGAGTGGATTTCAGAAACACGATCATCATCATGACTTCCAACATTGGTGTGCGTGACTTGAAAGATTTCGGAGCGGGTATTGGTTTTGCCAACCGTGCCAAGTCTGAAGGAAATGACGACGTCATGAAGGCAACGATTCAGTCTGCAT
>CAYTXN010000436.1:0-2903 GCA_964441195.1 uncultured Limnohabitans sp. | reverse complement strand
CTAAAGCTTTTTTTCGATCCGAACAGCATTGGCGCTGGTCGGGATTTGCAATCACGTCCTACTATCCAAGGAATTTGAAATTCCACTTATTCTAAATATTAATTGCTACAAATCTATTTGGACCATTACTTGATTTACTATGCGATTTATAAACCCAGATATCGAGAGCAATTTCTAAGTCCAATCCAATAATTTCCGAACTGAAGGAAAATTGATTTCCCTCTCATTTTACCCAACATTCTTGATCACCAAGGCCTAAATGACGATCCAAGACTAAAAGTAGACATTCCAACTATTATTGCGGCCCCTGTTAATCCACCCCAAAAGAGAATAGTTAAAGGCACATTTGACCTCTCAACTCTCACTTTCTCGATGCGATCAATCGGAATTTTCAAAGGGTCTGATATCTTAGCTTTCTGAAGTTTGGCGTTCAAGGTATCATTGACAACATTATAGAATATCAGGTAATGGGTCGATTCATTGGTCATCAATATTGATATCTGATCTCCCGCATTGAGAGATCCCAGTTGTTTGGCAATGTTTTCACTTTTTGAAATTTGTGGATTGGACGCAAAGGTTACCTTCTCGATAGGCCTATAAGTTTGGCAACTCCAAAAAATATAGGGCAAGAAAAGTATTAGACCAACTTTTGGATTCAATTTCATTTTCGTAGAGGTTGTGAAGTTGTATGAAATTTAAAAAAATCAGGATGAGATTGAGTTTTAGATAATACTAAAGATCCATTTGATTTTATTGGCTTTTAATTATTCCGATCCTCGCTCCACGATATCTAGCGGGAGCAATTTCGAGGTCTTATCCTAGGATTTACAATCCGACAATCCATTCCATTGCGCTGGCATTAGCTTTAATTTTCAAATCAACTTACTGGGCCATCGCTGGAATTACTCGGGGATCCTTCAACCCAGATTTGAAAAGCTGGGCTCTAAAAAAAAAAGTGCAACCCTATATCCTCAACAAAACTTCTATCCAACCCCAATCTCCAGCCAAAGCCTGATCAATCCATTGATTCCACTTTATCTGTTCATTGGTATTAATGCCGTTTTGGGTTTGAGAATCATATAATTCCTGAATGCGGTTCATTTCCCTGTAAGCATCCAAGTAGGCTTCGTTAATTCTTGCCTGATAAAAATCAAGATCCAAATCCATGGATTTAAGTTTGAAAATCAGACGATCAGCTACGATTCTAACAAGGTCAAAGTGCCGCTGCTCGTGATTTAGACCATATTCGCTCTGGTCCTTGACCCAAGACTGATAGGGCAGCATGTACACGCTGATTTCGAGGGTTTGTACCACCGAACCGGAATCCATCAATGAAATTCCCTGAAGTGAAAAGCTTGTAAAAATCGTTGCGTTATTCTTACTTAATGAGCTTGGCCTGGCTTTGAAATCCTCCCAAACCAAAGGTCTAGAAGGATCATAATAGACTTTATCAGGCGTGGAATTCTGGTTTTGCTCAATGATTTCCAAGCGGATGGATTTGGCCAAGGCACGATTATCCAGCTTTTGGGAATTGTACCATTTGTCAAAATAATCCAGGCTATTTTGAAACAATTTTATGATAACATCCTCGACCAGGTCCATCCGGAAATTAGATCGACGGTATTGGGTTGTCCCCAAATAGTCCAGCAAATGTTCTGGTTCACCGCTTCCCTTCACATAGAATCCCAGCGCCAACTGCACATCACCTTGGTAAAGTCTATCTTCCCGATTAAAACTCTCCTTCAACTCCAACTCAAAAATTCTGATCTGAATCAGCTGCGCTGAATCTTTTGGGTTGGTGATTTCCCTATAAAATCGTGTGGCCAACTGTTCCAAGTTTCCATTAATTGATACAGGAGATTTATTAGCAGTGCGGTTAAAAACCTCACCAATATTGGATCTTTGAGACCGATGATCCAGCACCTCAATGACTTGGTATTCTGTTACTCTTGTTGTTATTCCTTTGGAATCGAGGTTGATGACTACTTTTTGGGCAAAAGCATTTCCGGCGAAAAATAAAAGAAAGAAACAATAAATGAACAGGAATTTCACAATGGAATATACAGGAAATTTAGGTAAGGGATTTTCGGAAAAGTTTACCACGGAGAAAAAGGAGAGTTAGGAGTTCAAGATTCAAACTCAAAATAACATTTATCCTATATTTCACAATTGAACTTTTTGAGAGCGCAGATAAAAGCTAAACCTTTTTGCAGGTCAAAAAATAGTAGCAAAAAATTTGCTTCAAAGACCACGAAGTGGCCAATCCCATCATTAATAAGCGACATAAAGCTTAGCACTCTCTTTCAACAAAAAGAGAAAATACTATTGAGCCCGCTCCTTGCTTTGCGCAGGAGGGCAAAGGGAATTTCATACTAATCATAATTCATGACCTCCTCGGCAACGACTTCCCCTTCTCCCGAAATTTCTGCGCCGAGGTTGAAGCCCCTTGCCAATTTTTAACCTGGGATTAAAATCCCAGGCTACCAATCTGGCGTACCTACGGCACGCTTTTTATCCCGACAACAACCGCAAACCTCCATTCTCTAGTGATTCTAAATTTGTCACCTTTTGCGAGAATGCTTTCAAGACCAGAATGTCATGGACATAAGCTAAAATAGGAGGGCGCGAGAGGCGGACGCAAAAGCGAGCCGGCGTTTGGGATTGCGCGGAGAAGCTTTTTTGCGTCTTGATTTTTTCGTTCTTTTTCATCAAGGAAAAAGAACAAGAAGAAAAAACAACCTATACGAGCCTGTTCAATTATATCCATCAACTTTTACTTTCCCTTTTCTCACAATTTGGAATTAACAAGCTCAAAAGATATTTCCGGATTCACTTTTGCAGTCAACCCTTAATTCCCTACACCTTCTTCGAATACACATTCCCAAACCTATCCTTGGCTTCGA
>CAYTXN010000435.1:0-2905 GCA_964441195.1 uncultured Limnohabitans sp. | reverse complement strand
CCCAAGCGAGGTAGACACCACCGGATTTATTCTTGTATTCCTTCAAAAGATCATAGTCCGGAAAGGCAACGATGTTACTTGCCATCGGTGTCTTGAATTCTTCGGATTTGAGGTAAAAAGCCAAGTTGGCATCCAGCAGGACACCTGGATTCAGGTAATCAATTACCAAGACGTGCTTATACATTTGGCTTTTCCCATCTTCAGAATCCATGTATTGCAGCATGCAGTTTACATCATCGAAGATGAAAACTTTGCCTTTCTCAGTGACCAGTTCGGCTCCGAATTTCGAATCCATCAGGGTCATTTTGCAGTGATGACATCCGTCTTGACCATAGGCGATCGGTCTTGGATCTGCTGAACAGGATGCCAAAAAGATCAAAATCCCAAGTAATGATAAGTTGCGTGTCATAGTTTCTAGAATTAAAGGGTTAAAGGGCCTGAACAGGTTTTTGAAACCGGTCTCGAATGATGGCTACAATGAGAAACCCCATTCCTCCCATTAAAATCCAACTTCCTGTATCCGGTCCGGAATAAGCAATGAAATTCAACAGCTCCTTGTATCCGATCAATGGAGGCTGATAACTCATGCCCTCCACTTTGATGGCTGCTTTGGGATCAAGGGTGTGGCCATATTCATAACCCCATTTGTACATATCCACCAAAACTCCAATGCCGAAGAGGGTCATCAGACCAAAAAAAGAATACAAACTCCATCTTTTTCCAATCAGAAAAGCGACAATCCCTAAGGCTATCAAAACTCCAATTACATAAATCAGAAAAGTGAATTCGGGGAACATCTCGTCTCCGATATGATTCATTCCGATGTAGTGATTGACCCCGTTGATTTGATCCACATTACCACTTAGGTGATCGATCCAGATTTTCATGTTGAGGCCTTCCGGATATTGCGGAGCCCAAAGGCTGATTTGCCAAAGCGGCGTGAAATAAGCCGGAATGATCAGAAGTGCTGAAAGCAAAATCAGGATTCTGTTGGATGTGCTAAGCGATTGCATGATTGAATGGGGAAATAACCGTCGGTCCAAGAAGAACCGACGGTATGTTTTGAATGATTACTCAACGTCTCCTGTGGAATACTTAACCACGTTGCTTGAACCCTTTGGAGATACGCGCAGGTAGCCTTGCATTTCCTGGTGAAGTGCCGAACAGAAGTCTGTACAATAGAAAGGGAAAACTCCAACTCTATCCGGAACCCACTTCAGCGTAGAAGTCTCTCCTGGCATGATCAGCAATTCGGCAGTATTGGCGCCTTTGACCGCAAATCCGTGGGGAACATCCCAGTCCTGCTCGAGGTTGGTCACGTGGAAATAAACCTCGTCTCCCACCTGTACCCCTTCGATGTTGTCAGGTCTGAAATTGGATCTGATCGATGTCATATAGATGTGAACCTGATTTCCTTCACGCTCCACTCTCGCATCATTAATGCCTTTCAAGGCACGCGGGTGCATGTTTTCCTCGATCTTGAAGAATTTCACCTGCTTGTCTTTAATCAAACTTGCCGGGAAGGACTCTGCATAGTGAGGTTCACCAATTGTTGGAAAGTCCAACAAAAGCTGCATTTTATCTCCGGAAATATCATAAAGCTGCGCTGAGTGCGCCAATTCAGGACCTGTTGGTAGGTAGCGATCTTTGGTGATCTTGTTGTAAGCTACCATATATTTACCGTGAGGCTTACCTGTTGGTCCGCCCGGGATGCTTAAGTGACCTACAGAATAGTAAGTAGGTACTCGGTCTAAAACCTCAAGGGTTTCGATATTCCACTTCACGATTTCTGAAGAAACAAACATGGAAGTGTAGGCATTTCCTTTTCCGTCAAATTCAGTGTGAAGTGGTCCTAGACCCGGCTTCTCGACTTCTCCATGAAGCACTGACTCGTATTTCAAGACAGGCATACCATCAAGGGTTCCTTCGAAGTCTTGATTTTCGATTGCTGCAAGCATTTTGGTGAAGGAGAATACTGGGATGATTGCTGCAAGCTTACCGCTACCGATGATGTATTCTCCGGTTGGGTCAGTATCAGTTCCGTGCGGAGACTTAGGACAAGGGATGAAGTATACGATGTCTTTTAGGATTTTTGGATCCAATACAAGCACATCTTCCATCATGGTTGAAGTAGCAGAATGAGTTGACTCATCCCATTTGTTGTGCACATAGTTCGCTTTTTTCTTGGTTCCCTGACCGGCTTTCACATATTCTTCCGCTTTTTTCCAGTTGACCGCCATGATGTAATCCTTGTCTTTTTGCGAAGCATTTACTTCCAAAAGTGTGTGGGCCATCTCGGTGTTGTAAGTGGAGAAGAAGAACCAGCCGTGGGATTTATTTTTCCCGGCACGGGCCAAGTCAAAGTTGAATGGCGGTGCTTCGATTTGGAAAGAAAGGTTCATCTCACCGGACTCAGGGTCCACTCCTATAAAAGAGATATGTCCCTTGAAATTCTCCTTGTAAGAATCGATTGAAACATCTTGATTATCCCCCGTTGGAACAGAGAATCGAGTTCCTGCTACCACATACTCTGTATTTTGAGTAATGAATGGAGAGGAGTGATTACCCGCTGAATTAGGAATTTCGATTATCTCCACTGTTTTAAAGGTGGTCATATCGATCCTGGCAATTCTAGGGGTATTGTTTGCATTGGCAAAAACCCATCTTGCATCATGCTCTGCATTGGTGGTAGAGACAGCGATGTGGTGCAAATCATCCCAAGGAACAAATCCATGCGACGTATTCAGCATTGGTTTAGTTTCTTCCGAATATCCCCAACCATTTTCCGGATGGACAGAAAATACAGGTAGTATCTTCAATACTCTGCCAGAAGGCAGGCCTACAACGGAAATTTGTCCGTTGAATCCTCCAGACACGATGTTATAGAATTCATCGTGTTCTCCTG
>CAYTXN010000434.1:0-2925 GCA_964441195.1 uncultured Limnohabitans sp. | reverse complement strand
AAACATATCCATGAGCGAACCTGAGGACACATCGTCATCTTTCTTCACCAAACTGATATAGACATCATATCCGGTGATATTAAAGTAAGCAACCAAGTTATCTCCTGTGATGGAGACAGAAGTCATTTCCTTCTCAGTGCCGGATGCATCTTCCATAAAATAACCTTTGGTCTTACCGTCGACGGTTTCAAATCGCATAGGAATCGTAGCGGTGCCTTGAGGGGTATCAAAAACAGTTACTTCCCATTTTCCCTCATAATATTCCGGAGTAATCGCTGTGAAGCTAGACAGTGCAAAAGTGGCCGACAGTGCGATCAATAGGCCAAGGATATTAGTACTAAATTTTTTCATGTTAGTATATGATTAAATAATGCCTAAAAAGTAAGGAAAAATGTTGAGGATTGGGATTAGGGAATAGAAAAATTAACGGGTTTATACACATCAGTAGATTCTGATAAAAACAAAAAAGGCACTTAGATTGAATCTAAGTGCCTTAATAAAGAGCCCCTTGCCGGGATCGAACCAGCGACCTACTGATTACAAGTCAGTTGCTCTACCAGCTGAGCTAAAGAGGCTTTCCTTTATGGTGGTGCAAATATAGGCCTTGACCCTATTGACTCCAAACTCATCTCCCAAGTTTTTTCTATCTCTCAGGTTTTGAGCAGGAAAAATTTAGAATTCCTTCAAAATTGAAAGTTTGCTCTTCAATTTGTCAATTTCCTCTTCGGCCTTTTTGATCTTGATGTCAAATTGGTCTTTGAGTTTATCTGCAGTTTTGGAGGCAGCAAAGAACTCCAAGTTGTTTCTCCAAAGTGTGATGCTATTTTCCAGATCGGTAATCTGCTTCCTGATCCCATGCTCTTTTCTATTCAGTGTTTTGGTAGAGTTAGGATCAGACTGGATCCGATTCAAATTAAGTCTGAATAGGAAGTCTTCTCTACCCGACCCGCTAGGATCCATCTTTTCCAAATAAGCATCTACTGCTTCCTTAAATTGGGCTTGGATTTCCTTGATGTTTTTCCTTGGTACAAAACCAGTCTCATTAAACTCAGAAACTAGGTCAGTTAGCGTATCCTCACTAAGTTCGGTTCCTTTGGCAGCCTCATGGATTTGTTTGATGATATCCTGCTTTTTCTTCAGATTTTCATCGAATTCGCTATTTGCCTGCTTGTTGGAATTTCTCCTATTTTCAAAAAAGGTATCGCAAGCAGTTTTGAATTTTTTGTAGAGCGAATCTCTATTTTTCTCGGGTGTGGGACCTAGTTTCTTCCATTCTTGCTGAAGCTTGACCAGTTGATTGGCGGTGTTTTGCCAATCGGTGTTATTCATTAGCTCTTCTGCTTGAGTAATAAGCTCTTCCGCTTTCTTTTGATTCGTTGCACGGATTTCATCCAGTTCTTTGAAGAACATGTTTTTATTATGGAAGAAATGCTTGAATGCGGCCCAGAAAGCCTTGTTAATTTCTTTGCCAGCTTCTTTGGTAACGGGCCCAATTTTCTCCCATGCCTTTTGAATTTCCAGAATCTCTTTAGTCTTGATATTCCAGTCTTTAATTCGATCAGCTTTGAAATCAGCGAAAGAAACCAATTGCGCTATTAGCGCTTCTTTTTCGGTTTGATTTTGCTTGAAAACCTCTTTTTGTCCTTCAAAGAAATCTTTCCTTCGATCATAAACCGCATCTGAAGCTCCTTTGAACCGCTGCCAAAGGTTCTCCTGCTCTTCTCTTGGTACAGGTCCGATATGCTTGAATTCCTCGTGGAGTTCATTCAATTGCCGGATAGCTTCTTTAAGGTCCGGAGCATCTTTTAGCGCTTCTGCTTTTTCGCAAAGCTCAGTTTTACTTTCTAGGTTCTTCTTTCGATCGAGTTCTTTCAGTTCAAAATAGATGCTGCGATTATCGTAGAATCTATCCATCAAGGCATTGAAACTTGCCCACAAATTTCTGTTTTGAGAAGTTGGAACTGGTCCGATAGACTTCCATTCTTCCTGAATAGACTTAATTGTAGACATACTGAGCGTAGTCTCCTCTCCATCTACCAGATCTCGAAGCTTATTTAGTAATTCAGTTTTAGTAGCGAGGTTCTTTTCTTTCTGCCTCTCAGCCTCTTTTCTTAGTGAATTTAGCTGATATCTGAAATCGTTAAAAACCTTTAAAAATTCACGTTCTTCTGCGTCTTGCCTGTATTCAAACTCATCCTCTGCACCTCCTTCAGCTTTGAATTTGTCCAGAGCGTCTACTTTTTCTTTGGAAATTAGCTCATCAAAAGCTGCTTTAATCTCGTGAGCAATTTTATCCAGTTTGAGAACTGGGTTAGCTTGAATTTTATCCTTGAGAAGTTTTAATAGCTGAACTGCAGTCAAATCTGAAAGCTCAACAGGGTCATTGGAGTGATCCTCTTCTTGCTCTGATTCTTCAGATTCGGAATCCGAGCTTTCCTTATCATCACCTGAAACTGCAGATTCGATCGTTTCGGGAGCTTCTTCAGTGGGTTCGATTGTTTCTGAGACTACTTCCTTAACTTCAACCCCAGATTCAATTGTTTCTGAAGGTTCCTCCGGAGATTGTTCTTCTACAGGTGCGGATACTTCTTCACCTAAAGCTTCAACTGCCTCAGGTTTATCTTCTATTAATTCCTCTAAGCTCGATTCACTAGAAATTTGATCTTCTTCGATTGCAGAAGATTCGACAGCTTCCTCATCTTCAGTAGCCTCTGTCGCAGATTCTTCTGAGACATTTTCAGTTTCTTCAGCAGTTGGTTTTTCTTGATTTGACGCTGGATCTACAGCGGAGTCCGTGGCCTCAACCTTCTCTTCTTCTACTTCAGCATCTCCTTCTAGTTGGTCAGCTTGTTCTTTTTTTTCGATACCCTTCATCTCATTTGTAGAGGCTTGGGTCACCTTGTCTTTATCCGACAATTCGTTACT
>CAYTXN010000433.1:0-2929 GCA_964441195.1 uncultured Limnohabitans sp. | reverse complement strand
TATTTGTTGGGAAAAATCAAATTGCCACACGACTCCAAACTGGAATACATCAGTGTTCCCAGATTGCTTTTGGCCTTGCTCACTTTCACGTTTGTCGTGCATATGATTCCCGGACTTTGGGGAGCACCACTCAAATTGCTGAGTGGCTATTTACCACCGATCACTACTCAACAATTCAAATTAACAGGGGGAATAGGATCTGAGGAAAGCTTTTCTACCAGTGGAGAAGTTATCAAATACGCCGATCGACTCAAAATTCCTCATGGTATTCCTGGATACTTTGACTACGAACAAGCTTTGGAAGCAGCAAAACGAGAAGGCAAACCGCTCCTGATCGACTTCACAGGACATGGCTGTGTCAACTGTCGAAAAATGGAGGAGAATGTCTGGGTGGATCCACAGGTATTGAAGCGGCTGAGGGAGGACTTTGTGATGGTAGCTTTGTACATCGACGAGCGTCTGGATTTGCCGGAAAACGAGTGGTACACTTCCTCTTATGACAATAAGGTAAAAAAGACCCTTGGCAAGCAAAACGCTGACTTTCAAATAACTCGGTTCAATAATAATGCTCAGCCGTATTATGTGATTTTGGATAATCAGGAACAATTAGTTGCTAAACCAAGAGGATACAATACAGATATCGCAGCTTTTGTGGAGTTTTTGGATGGGGCCAAGAAAGAGTTTGAAAAGAGAAAGTGAAACTTAAAGAATCAAAAGGATACCAAATCACAGGTTTTCCAATTCAATTCTTTCAGCCCGATTTCTCGACGATTTTGATTGATTTCTGAAGTATCAGCTAGACTTGCAAAATCAACAGTGCCATTGGAAGTCATTTTACAATGGGTTGCAAACTTTTGGGATTTCCCGTATCTGAGTAAAACCCGATCTGTCAAAATTGCATAATGGTCATTCTTAATTTCTTTTTTGGAAAAAGATTCTTCTATCAGCGTGGTCAAATAATCTAAATCATGTCCCCTATAATGGAGTGTGATAAAGAATGAGGCATCAACCGCTGAATCTGAAAAGACTTTATTACTCGGCCACCCAAATTTTCGATGAATCCGCTTAAGTAGGGAATAGTTTATTTCATCCACCTTATCCATTTTGCCGTAAATTTTCCTCCTTTCAGCCCAATCTATCGAATCTGATTTTTTGTTTTCATTTATTTCAATTCTAAATTTTTGATCCATGACAAACAAATGCCTTAAAAATGAATCAATTTGAAAATTTGTCAGCTGATCAATTTCTAATTTTAAAAGATTCTGATGGCTATCAAAAAGGTAATTTTTAGTGAATGAATCTTCGGGTTGATTAAATCTTAATTCCTGTGATTTCTTTTCGGATACGTTTTCATTGTTGCTTGAACAACCAATAGCCAAACAGTAAAGGAAAACATAGAAAAATTTCTTTGAACTTGTCATAGTTTCAAAATCTAGTTTTCTATTGACAATTGAAATTGAATTTATTTCTCTATCCACCAAATAATCTCGAATCAAAAGGAAAATCTTCCTGCCCAACAATCTTGATCGCAGTGAAATCCGGGTGATGCGGATTAATCAAAAAGTTAAAGTCTCCAGGTACAACTGCAGAAGGAACTTTCAGTACACAGTTTTTCCGCGCTGAGACAAAGTCATCCCCAATCTTTTGTGTATCCAGCAAATGGGGAAAGCTGTTCCAACGCTGAGGTAAATTGTCGATTGCCAAAGAAGCTGTGGAAACAGAAATGGGAATGTCGATTTCGACCATCATATAGTCCTTGGGCAAAATGGATAAGGAAAGATGCACCGCAACTTCTGCCATGGCCAAGGCCCGACTGTCAGCACAATAAATGAGCTCTGTGCCTTTGGAATTCCATCGATTACCGGATATGGCTGCGCCTTTACCCGATAGTTCTATCCCGTATTTTTTTCGAATAAGTCGAAAAACCCGCATCAGACAAATATTCCCTGATCTATGCGATGAAGCTCACTAAGCACTAATTCCTTACCATAGGAATCCCTCAGCAACTCTATTGGTCTTCTATTACCGAGTGCATGAATAGATGCATTGAGCCAAGCCGCAAAATCCTCCTGCGAATCAAAAACTTCCAAACCTAAAGCTGTAACCTCTGCAAGCTCGATTATTTTCTCAGAATGTATCGATCTGAAGATATAGTCTGATTCTTTTTTGTAACGCTGTAGCGACTTGAGTGAAATATCCAAAAAGTCTGACCACTCTTGATCCGAAAAAGGCGCCATTTTTTTAATTGACATAAAAAGCGATGAAGGAATCCCCTGACGAATCACATCCACAACCAACATTCGGTCTGAAAAAAAATTAGTCAGAGGAATCCCCTTGGTCAAGGCCGAATAACGGGAATATCTGGGAAGGCTTGTGACATAAGTGGCCATTTCTTCGGCTACCATTTCTACTCTAGGATCATCTAATTCTTTCATGACACGGAAATTTGTCCCTTAATTTACGACAATTTTCCAGTAAAAAATTATTTTCTTCCCTTTTTCTTCAAAAAAGTGCATTCATTGGTATTCTATTGAAAATTCGAGTTAACTGGGTGTTCAGTTAGTAGGTGCTTTTGTGAATTAGAATCCTGTTCAAAGAAATTTTAATATTGGTTTATGACCTAATTTTCAAAACCCTCCAGAAAATTGTTAATAGATCTCATCACTAAATATGCCCTAAATAATCTATTTCAGTCTTTTTAATTTCTATGAGCGATATGGTCTTCCCTGAATATTTTGTCAGGACTTTAATTCATCTCTTTATTCTTTCAAAACCGTTGTCAAATGAGCCAGTTAAGCTCTTGACTTAATCCGTATGATAAATTACAGCAAATTTTATTTTGTGCTAAAACATATATTTGGACAAGCAAATAAGCAATTTTTGATTGCGGATAATTGGCCTTAGTTTTGTCTTGTTCTCAAAAACTAAC
>CAYTXN010000432.1:0-2932 GCA_964441195.1 uncultured Limnohabitans sp. | reverse complement strand
GGCAAGATTTCAACTTCGGTATCGTCTTCTGTTCCGACCACGATCATCGAACTTTCGAGTGTAGTATGGTTCAAATTTGAATTGACCACATTTGCCCGCTCGTGATGAGCCATCACCATGTAATCTAACCCGAGGGATTCTACGGGCAAGACTACCGTGGCTCCTGTGCTGTAGGCTCGTCCATTAAGAGCATGCAACGCAATATTTCCCGTCGATATGACATGCAAAAATCGTTGACTGACCTGTCCTGATAGTGGGTGAATTAATCCCTCACTGATGGCATCGAACTCCTGAATCAATTGCTGCCCTTTTGCTAGATCGAAAGAGAGCGTTTGCTTCGGTGTTTCGATCGTACCAGAAGCTTTTTCATTTGCTGTGATGATCAGGACCGCCTTTTCTGATTGGACATTTACTGTGTCCAGGCTCCTGCCATTTTCCAAAAATCCGATGTAAAATTCTCTCCCAACAGTATTGAGCTGCGCCAATGCAATAAAACCGTTTCCAAATACAAGAAACAGGAAAAGTAAGTATCTAATAAGCAGCGCTTTTGTGTGCATAATTCAACCACCCCACAATCTTCCCCAATTTACCTGATGAGTGTGAAAACACCTTGAATTTCTTCAATATGATTTTTTCCTTCGAATGGATATTGGTACGTCAGCACATACGAATAATTTCCTATCGGTGCTTCCTCTCCTCTAAATAGTCCATCCCAACCATCTACACCCGAGTAAACTACTTGTCCCCAGCGATTTAAAACTTGCATTCTAAAATCAAGGAAGCAATTAGATACAGGCGCGTAAACGCCATCCTTTGGCATAAATCCAGTTGGCATTCTCACCTGTGGCTTTGATTCGGGAATAACTCCATAAGCAGTCACAATACAACCACTGAAATCAGTAATTGTTACCGCATATTCTCCAGAGGGCATCGCCATGAGATTGGCAGTGTTTGACAAGGAGTTTTTAGTGCTCATAGTTGATGCTATAAAAACACCCCCATCACCCCAAGAAAAAGAATAAGGTGCCTGTCCGCCGGTAACTACTACTGAAAGCTCTCCATTGTTGCCTCCCGGACAACCTGGGCTTTCCTGAACAAAACTTACAGAAAGCGGCTGTGCGCTTTTGATATTTCCTCCAATTGGAAGACTACATCCTTTTGAATCAAGGATGAAAAGTGAAAAATTTCCTTCAGTCAAATTGGTGACCGTAAGGAAATTTCCATCCCAGGTCGATGATACTCCTTCGACTGAATAGGGAGGCACACCACCAATTACTTTTGCTTTAAATCCTCCGTCATTCCCTCCGGCACATGTGGTGGGTAAATATTCCAGCTCACCACCTAACCTCATCATTTCAGGTTCTGCTAATTCAATGTCTTGAATCAGGACTCCACATCCTGATTGGTCTTTGATCGTGACAGTATATATTCCAGCTTCTAGTTCGTCTGCAGTTGCAGAATTCAGAGCTGTCTCATGTGACCAACTGATATCATATTCCCCTGATCCACCTGAGATTTCAAGAATGATTGCTCCTCCACCCTCACCTGGACAGCTTGGAGCAACTAGAGAAATTGAGTCGATTGCAAGCGGATCAGTTTTAGATAGCACAAGGGTCTTGGAAATAATTGGACAAACTCCCTGAGCGTTTGAGGAAGATTTTTCGAGAAAATAAATTTCAGTTTCCGAAGCATTGATATCCCAAAGCACCTCAACTTCAGCCGTGTTTTGTCCGGACTTTATTTCTCCGCCTTTCACATACCATTCATAGGTTTTGTCGGAAGCAGCATTTGATACTTCGTAAGTCAGTATCTGTACGATTGGACCACAAAGCTTATCCGGACCAATCGGTGTGACTTCCGACTGAGCAGCGCCAATTTTCACCGTCAATTCAATCCTGTCCCCCAAACATCCATTTTCAGCGATGGGAATAGCTATGATTTTCCCCTCTTCAAATTCTTCGAGCCAACGCACGGTGATGGACTCATCCGATTGAGTGATGATTTCTCCTCCAATTACTCCATCCCAAATTATTCGATCAAAATAGACCGGGTTTTCCAGCGTGTAGGTTAATTCCTCGTCAGAGCAAGTACTTTCTGGACCAACTAGATCAACGGATACCTTTTTTACTTCCACTTCGAAAGTGAAATTTCGTTCGATCCCGCAACTTCCATTTCCTGTGGAAGCCAATACTTTCACTTGAAATTTCCCCTCGGATTGAAAGGTATGGTTTACTTCCCGACCATTCACAACTTCCGATCCATCACCAAAATCCCAATCAAAAACAGTATAAGCATCGTTTTCCGGGTCAATCAACCATGTTCCTTCTTGGTTCAGGCAAGCTACCCGATCTCCAATCACCTCAAAATCATAGGAGCTTTCTGCTTCAAACTTGGTACTTTCCAGATTTGCACCTGCAGAAAAACCATAGGATGAGCGCAATCCTGCGCCATAGGAATATGCAATAAATCCATCTGGGTTGGATAGTGAATTTGGCCCGGAAGGCACTTTTATTCTTGCATAAGAAAACTTTGGATTGCCGGGTACAGGTTTGAATTCCGAATCAATTGCCTTATTATTCAGTAATGTTTTGGATACAGAGGCTGTTTCTAGAAGGATATTCACATAATGATTGATAAAACCTCCCCCACTCAGTGAGTTGAAAATTGCCTGTTCTATTGTTTGGTTGTTTGGATTGAAGGTTAAAAGAAATGGATCTCCAAAAAGGTCACTGGAGCTCTCATTACAATCCATACTTTTTGCAATCAGAGAAACTGCCGAAGGCTTAGAAGTTTCTACTATAGCTACCTCATCTTTTGCAAATTCAACTTGGAGAAATTTTCCCTCATTGATAATTCCCTTGGACTGACCATTGACAAACACTTCAGTGTCGTTTTCTGAAGCGAGCACTTTCACGATTTCTCCGGAAGTTCT
>CAYTXN010000431.1:0-2952 GCA_964441195.1 uncultured Limnohabitans sp. | reverse complement strand
CTCTGGAAAAACTGAGCCTGAATGGTGGATGAGATGGTCATAATCTGAAAGAGCTATGTGGTTGGAACTCATAAAAGTGTAATTCAATGTATGAAAAGAATATTTACGATTCAATAAAGAATAAAATTTTCTATGGATTAATACGGTTACTATATCAGTTTATTCCGATATAACTAAAAATACAAAATATTAATATGTGTTAGAAATATTTTTATTAAATATGTTCATTGTGAGAAATAATATTTTTTCAAGAAAAAAAATAAATTTAGACATAATAAAAGGAGGTAAAAACCTCCTTTTATCAATAAGTAAGTTTTTTAAGTTTAATCTCATGGATCATCATTTTAGTTGTGTTTAACTATTTAACCGATAAATCAGGTGATCCTTTAATCTGGAAATCCTTCTTATTTAAGATTGGGTTTCATCTGTTAATATTTGATTTTCTATAGTCAGATGGAATGCCCTAGATAATCATTCTCCTGTGTTAGAAGTTTTTCTCATGGGTATTTCATGTGACCTCTTTATATGATTAGGGGTATATGGCTCGAAATAGAACCTTTTCATTTTTTCAGTGACCTCTACTTTTGAAGATGGAAGGGTTCCGAAGAGCCAGTCCCAGAGGATTGTGCTGAAGCTATAACCTTGATCGGGATTGGTTGTGTGATGGAGTATATGAGCTCGCTGGATTTTGGGTAAAATGAATCTACAATAGGGCTGATGTAATAAATAATGTAGAAAACTATACATCAAAAAACCCACAAAGAATCCAGCGAAAATGCTGAAAATGCTATTTATTCTCAACGCAATATAAAAAATGCCAATCCCAAGGATAAGGGCAAGTGCTCGATGTAAGAAACTTACCTTGATATTCTGAGGATTAATGTGATGCTCATGATGGTGGAAGGAATCTCTTTTTCCAGGAACAATCAGTTCATGCAATAAAAAGCGATGTACTGCATATTCTACAAAGGTCCAACAAAGCCAACCTCCAAAAAATAGAAAGATAAAATAGGCAGATGTGTCTTTGAACAAGAATGCCAAAGCAAAGACTCCTGATAGGATTAATCCAGATATGAAAAAGGAAAGCTGAAGGGGTGTCGAGTAATTTTTCGTGTTTGAGTTCATGGTGTTTTTTTTAATGAATTTATTTCATCAAAAGCACCACAGATAATAGACAGTGCTAATCCTATTTTAGAGGATTAGTCCATTTTGCAAATCGATTTAAATCAGATTCTGAAAATTGCAATTTTTACTAAAAGCTAATTTATAACTCCTTGTGAGTTGGATTAAGGACAAATAAAGGGTTAAGTTTTCAGTTGCATTGACTAAATATGAGTTGTGGAATCCAATTGGTAACAAAAAAAGCGACCTGAGTCGCTTTTTAATACTTGATGTAATTTGGAGTTTTACGCTCCAGTCTCCGCGGCAGCGTGAAGTTTTCCGAGCTCTTGGTCGATAGTCCAGAGTCCGATACCTTCCTCACCGATTATTTCGAATAGCTCAAGGGCTCTTCTAGACATGGTTTCTTCTTCTCTTTGCTCAGTCACATACCACTGCATAAAGCTGAATGTCGCAAAATCTTTTGCTGTGAATGCATGATCTACGATGCTGTTTATAGATTTGGTAACTTTGATTTCATGTTCCAAAATCAATTCAAATACTTCTCTTAAGGAATTGAAATGATGTCTAACTCCAGTGATTTCTGGTTGAATGGCATGCCCACCAGCTTCGTTGATATACTGGAAAATTTTCATCATGTGCATTCTTTCTTCATCCGCATGAGTATAAAGATATTTTGCAGCATTCGCATAGCCCATCATGTGACACCAGGATGCCATGGAAAGGTAGTAAGCGGAAGATTTTCCTTCCATTTCTACTTGCTGATTGAGCAATGCTTCGGTATCGTGGAGCAGTGAACGCTGTAGCGTTACTATTTCTTTCTGTTTCATATAAATGATATTTATTATATAAACGTAACTAATTCAAGTTTTTTAAGTTCCTTTTCGCCTGAAATGGTAATGAATTTAGAATAATTTTAATTAGTAATTTACCTTGTGAGAGGAGAGGGGAACACCGCTAAACTTTCCTCTCCAGTTTCTGTAACTGACTGAACAGCAAAGAAATAATTGTCCTTAGAGTAAGGGATGGTAAGGTTCGTTTCAGTGGTAAAGAACTTTTTCTCCCAAACTGGTGAAGAGGTTTCGCGCATTAGCACGTAATATCCTTTTGCTTTTCCTATAGCTGGAGCTTTCCAAAGTAAAATTGATTTGTTGCTCAATCCCCGAACATCAATTTGAACTTCCTCAGGCATTCCTGCTGAATTGGCAAGGGAAGCAGCCGCCGCTAGATTTACGGCTGATACTTTTCTCAAGTATTCAAAATCCATGAACTCCGGCAAATCACCATACTGAATTCCGTTTTCCATTCTGACATTTTCATGCTGATGATAGAAGTTTTCATTCATTTCTGAGACTCTGATCGCTGTAAATCCATTTCTAAGGAAGGGAGTCTGATCGCCTCCTCTTAAAAATCGGTCACTTCTGTAGATCAACTTTACCTCCATTTGATCCACATAGCGCTCTCCAACTTCCTTAATGTAGCGTGCCAATTGACGTGATTTACTGTCATTGTCGGCATTAGTGTAGCGACGAATGGAAGCTTGTCGCTCATCTTCCGCCAAAGGAATTGTTTCTGAGAATACTCGCATTTTGGTGTTGTCACTAATGTGTGTGTCAGATGAATTACTGTTTCCAATGATGTCATTATTGAGGATTCCAGCGATATTCCAACCCTCTTCTTTTGCCTTGTCGGCTAAATAAGTGGCCCCTTTTAATCCTTGCTCTTCACCTGTAAATGCCACAAAAAGGATAGTAGCTGAAAATTCCATTTTTGCCATCACTCTAGCTAATTCAATCACAGCAGCTACGCCACTTCCATCATCATTTGCTCCAG
>CAYTXN010000430.1:0-2954 GCA_964441195.1 uncultured Limnohabitans sp. | reverse complement strand
CCTGACAATTCAGACGGCATTTGATTGATTGTCTGTGGAAGGCCAACACTATCCAAAAGCTCCTCAATTCGTCTGTTGATTTCCTTCCTGGTGAGGTTTTTTTCATTCCTTACGAGTGGAAACTCCATATTTTCCCTGACAGTCATACTGTCGTAAAGCGCTGAATTCTGAAAGGAAAAACCTATTCTCAATCGAAGCGCATTAAGGGCTTTCTTTTTAAGCTTAGAAACTTCCTGCCCAAACACCTCCATACTTCCTGAATCCTGAGTCAATAATCCTACCATGATTTTGATTAGGACGGATTTACCTGAACCAGATTTGCCTAGGACCACCAGATTTTCTTGTTTGAAAAGTTCCAGATCGACACCTTTCAGTACATCAAGATCGCCAAATGACTTCTTCAGATTTTTTATTTCTACTACTTTTTCTTGCTGATCCATGATTTAACTTCCTCTGATTGCATTGACTACTTGAAGTACGAGCAGTTCCTCAATAAAAATCAAGAACATAGCCATAACCACAGAAGCGTTGGCGGCTCGTCCTACCCCTTCTGTACCTTTGGAAGAATTGTACCCTTTATAGCAACCCACTATTCCAATGGTAAATCCAAATAAAATAGATTTAAAGACGGAAGAGGTAACATCCAAGAAGGTAATTGATTCAAAAACCTGTACAAAAAATGTCGACATACTAACAAGTTCATTTTTATTCACACTCAAAAATGAGCCCATCAGGGCTACAAAATCGGTAAACATCACCAGTAAAGGAATCATAAACGTTGTTGCCAAAACTCGGGAAACTACTAAGAATTTAAAGGGATTGGTTGCGGATACTTCCATGGCATCAATTTGTTCGGTCACTTTCATCGAACCGATTTCAGCACCAATACTTGATCCAACTTTTCCCGCGGCAATCAATGCAGTAACCAGAGGTCCCATCGCTCGAACCACCGCAATAGAAATTAATGACGGCAACCAGGAAGCTGCTCCAAACTCCGAGAGTGAAGGGCGCGACTGATTGGTAAATACGATTCCTACAATAAAGCCAGTGAGGGCAATCAGTGGAAGCGACTCCACTCCAATTCGGTAACATTGTTGGACAACCTCCTTAAATTCATATGGGGGCAAGAATACCTCTTGAAAAAACCTTTTAACGAAATTCCATGCATCTGCCAATCCAGTAAAAAACTTGTCTATTTTCTTTGAAAGCAAGGGCTTTCGGTCATCTGATTCTTCAGCCATAATAATTTTCTGATTTCCGAAATTAAGTATTTTTATTAAAAGCGCTTGATTAAAAGGCCTACTACCCGAGGATATTAATTAGGTCGGATTCTTGGATCGGTTTTTCAAAAAATCCAGAAACGGAAGAATCTCTATTTGCACGATTTTTATCATCGGGATGAATGGATCCTGAAAGCAAATAAAACTTTCCTTGGTAGCTCAGATTTTTTACCATTTCCAAAAACTGCCAACCATCCAACTTGTGCAAATTAATATCCGAGATCACAATATCCGGGGGTGAAGTTTCAATGTATGTTAAGGCAGATAGTGCATCCTCAAAAAAAACGCAATCAATTTCGTATTTCATTTGCATTACTCTTTTTCTAAAAAGAAGATGCTGAATCTTGTCGTCATCGAGTACTAAAATTTTTCTTTTCAACGAGGTAATCATTTTGGAAAAATACTTGGTTAAAATTCAAAGTTAGAAACTTTTGAAACGCTCAAAGCAACAAAACATAATTCTGCCGAGGAATCGTTCCATTTAGTTTTGTCACCCATCTAGCAATTTATAAGCCTGCAATTCTTGTGAAATCTATTTTTAGACTTATCTAATCTTTTTAGACAGTGCAAATTATGGGCTATCAAAACCTCATTTAAATACGATATAAATCAATTACTTAGATCATCAAATCTAATTGCTTTATTAATAGTCCAAAATTGAATTTTATTGCTTTCCTCAAGTGAATCGGATTCTATCCGATTTCGCTCTTTTGGAGAAAAATTTTCTTCCAAAGTGGAAAAACAAACCCCATACTGGAAAAAAAGCTATTTTTAAACCATGTCTAAAATTGAGAATGGGCCTAGAAAAAACAAGGTGAAAAGAAGCGGATTTATCCGAATGTTGTTTTATCTGCGTCAGCGATTTGACCTCGAGGAAGGCAAGGAAGATGAGCTTGAAACAATTGAATACATCGCCAAAAATGTCGAGTTCAAAGGGGCAAATCTATGGATTTTGATCTTCGCAATCTTGGTGGCTTCGGTCGGTTTGAATGTGAATTCGACCGCGGTCATCATTGGTGCGATGTTAATTTCCCCTCTCATGGGTCCAATCATGGGTATCGGTATGGCAGCCGGAATCAATGATTTTGACCTGCTTAAAAAATCCTTCAGAAACCTGATGGTGGCGGTCTTTATTTCCATCCTCACCTCGACCATTTATTTCACCATCACTCCGATTTATGGAGCGGAATCTGAACTTCTTGCACGGACGGAACCCACAGTTTGGGATGTTTTGATCGCTTTATTTGGTGGACTTGCCGGGATAATTGCCGGTTCGAGAAAGGAAAAAAGTAATGCAATCCCAGGAGTTGCGATCGCCACAGCGCTGATGCCACCGCTTTGTACCGCGGGATATGGATTGGCAACTGGAAATCTACTTTACTTCGTTGGAGCCTTCTACCTTTTCTTCATCAACTCAGTTTTCATCAGTCTATCTACTTACCTGATTGTGCGATTTATGGGCTATCCAAAAAAGCACTTTATGGATGCCACACGTGAAAAACGGGTGCAGACTTACATCACCCTATTCACACTTCTGACGCTGATTCCAAGCATATACCTCGCCTATGGCATTGTCAAAAAGACCCTTTGGAATGAGCAAGCCCGACAATTTGTAAACATCGAGATGCAGTTTCCCAGGACACAAGTCTTAAATACGAATTTAGAATATTCGAA
>CAYTXN010000429.1:0-2963 GCA_964441195.1 uncultured Limnohabitans sp. | reverse complement strand
TGGATTCAGTCGGCTTTCAAAAAGATTCATTGATCTGGGCAAAATTTCCAGAATCAGACCGAAAACCAGAAAAGCTTCAAATCACAGCAAACTCGGGCAAGAGCTTTTATAGGGACTTAGAAATCGAGCTAAAATTCACTAAACCAATCCGAACAGTAAATTTTGACTCCCTATATATAGCCTACGATACGGCTTCAAAAATTCCAATTAACCTATCTATGGTAGCATTTTCAGATTCAGCAAGAATGGATCTGTTGAAAATCAAACTGGCAATACCAGATACATTAAAACAGGAAATATTCACATTAAAAGCCAGCGATTCGACATTTATCGATATCGAAAATCAAGTCAATGAGGACATACTCTCCGCAAATTACCGAAAACTGAAACGAGAGAATCTAGCAGATGAAATCTCAGGAAGGATCATTGGGGCAAAACCTCCATTCATAATTCAATTGATCAATTCAAAAAATGAAATTGTCAAGGAGCAATTTTTAATGAATTCAGACAATTATTCTTTCAAACTATTAGAAGCTGGGACATTTAAAATCCGGGTAATCGAGGATTTGAATGGAAATAAGCGATGGGATCCGGCAAATTATTTACAACGGAAAAATGCAGAAAGGGTCTTCTATTATAGAAATGAGGAAAATAATCAGGAATTAATCATTCGTAGTGGATGGACTCGTCCCGAGCAAAATATTCAAGCCTCAACTCCAACTGGTATTCAGAAAAAGACAATAAGCCCTGTGGAAAACCCTGATTCAACAGTGGAAAACTAAATGGTTTCCACTGAGTAACTATCCACTTTTGAACAAAAAGTAAGTAAAACCAGCATATCAAAAATGCCTTGGGGATAAAGTCAAGATTGTCCACAATGCACAGAATAGCTATCCACACTGCACTTCCCCACATTTATCTTTTTCTCAATAATCCACCAAATCATCGTTTTTTCAATAAAGAATAGAAATTCAGGTAATTATAAGTTGATAACTCGTTAGTAACTTGTAAAGAAAGCATGGAACTGTATTTGGAGTATGTGATCAACTTTTTTCCAATGGTTTATCAACAAATCCACAGCCTTAATAACCTTAATAGTTTATTTATTTAAATAATATAATATAATTACTAGAGCGTGAATTGTGTGGAAAGCTTTTGTGATTCCATTTTGATTTGGGTAATATTAGATGGATAAACCCGAAAAATTATGGACCTGACCCGGCTATTTGATTTGATTCCACATCAGATTTCCAACTACGACAAAGCAGTTTCTTTAGCACGAAAAGAAGATGGCAAATGGAAAACTTATACTTCCAAAGATCTTAAACGAATAGTTGATAACTTGAGTTTGGCATTTATTGCCACGGGAATTGCTCCGGGGGATAAAGTTGCGATCATTTCAGAAAATCGTCCTGAATGGAATTTTATAGATTTTTCCCTACAGCAGATTGGAGCTATTTCAGTTCCGATGTATCCAACTATTACCTCTAATGACTATGCCTATATTTTTGATCATGCAGAGGTGAAAATGATTTTTGTCGGAGACCAAGAAATTTATTCCAAAGCTTCAGAAGTGGCTGGCGATCGGGTCATATATTCATTTGATGAGCTCGATGGAGTGGCACATTGGTCAATTTTGGAGAAAAAGGGTGAATCAGGAGATCTGGCAAAATTAGAGGATTCAAAAAACGAGATTAAATCCGATGATCTATTTACAATAATCTATACTTCGGGTACTACTGGCAAGCCAAAAGGAGTCATGCTGAGCCATGCTAACGTACTTTCAAATGTCTTGTCAGTTTCCAACACGATGGTGCCTCCTCCAGGTGTCTCAAAAGTGTTGAGCTTTCTTCCACTTTGTCACATCTATGAGCGCACCGGCTCATTTTGCTTTATTTACTTGGGATTTTCGATTTACTATGCAGAAAGCATGGAGAAAATTGGAGAAAACCTCAAAGAAGTTCAGCCTCATGTTTTCAACACTGTTCCACGTCTTTTAGAAAAAGTATATGATAAAATCGTCGCTAAAGGCTATGAATTGACAGGTGTAAAAAAGAATCTCTTTTTCTGGGCTCTAAATCTTGGGCTTAAATATGATCCTGCGTCCGATATGGGTGCTTGGTATGATTTTCAACTTAAGCTTGCGAACAAGATCATTTTTTCAAAATGGAGAGAGGCCTTGGGCGGAAATGTCATGCAGATCAATTCAGGGGCCTCCGCTTTGCAACCAAGGTTAGCTAGAGTTTTTTGGGCAGCTGGAATCAAAGTTTGTGAAGGATATGGACTTACAGAGACTTCTCCTGTCGTGTCCGCATCTGTGGGAACTCAGGAAGGGATCCGAATTGGTTATGTAGGAAAAATCGTAAAAGATGTCCAAGTGAAAATCGCTGAGGATGGCGAGATTCTGGTCAAAGGACCCAATGTCATGCAAGGATACTACCGGGAGCCTGATATGACCGCAGCGGTACTTCAAAACGGCTGGTTTCATACCGGAGACATCGGTGAACTGGACGGGGAATACCTAAAAATAACAGATCGGAAAAAAGAGATGTTCAAAACTTCCGGAGGCAAGTACATCGCTCCTCAAGTCATGGAGAATAAGTTTAAGGAATCTCCGCTTATCGAACAGCTAATGGTAGTCGGAGATGGGAAAAACTATCCAGCGGCGCTGATCGTCCCTAGTTTTGATGGATTGAGAGAATATTGTAAACGAAAAGATATTCCTTACCTCTCTGATACAGATATGATTATCAATTCTAAAATTCTCGAAAAGTTCCAAGAAGAAATCGATGGACTCAACAAATACTTTGGGAAATGGGAACAGATCAAGCGATTCAAGCTATTGGATTCACCCTGGGGAATTGACTCTGGGGAGCTTACCCCGACAATGAAACTCAAGCGAAAAGTGATCTATCAAAAGTTTGAAAAAGAAATTGAGTCCATTTACCAAGCCTAAATGCTTG
>CAYTXN010000428.1:0-2976 GCA_964441195.1 uncultured Limnohabitans sp. | reverse complement strand
AAATCAGTAATCCGCAGTAATCCATTTCTCTAAACATCCTATCTAGTATTGAATAGGTTCTATTTAAATCAGAAAAGCCTGAGTAAGGTCAGGCTTTTATTATCAAATGTATTTTGCTGAAAGTTGCTCGACCAATTCTAAATATAGATCTGTGGCTTCAGCTTTATTTTTCCCTTTGAAAGCGAGCCAACTGTTGTATTTAGCAGCAGCCTTGAAATCAAATCCGCCGGGTCTTTCTGTCTCGTTGTCTCCTTCGGTGGCCTGCTTGTAGAGTCCGTATAGTTTTAGCAACTCTTCGTTGCTGGGTTTGGAGGTGAATTTTTGAGTCAAAGCGATAGCTTCCTCGAGAGTTGTGGGTTTCATCTGTCGATAATTTGGTTTTTAATTGTCAGATAGCCTGTCCCGAACTTGATTCGGGAGAATGCCCAAAATAATCATTCATCAGTTTGAGAAGATTGTTTTGGGAATTTCATAGAAAACTGGTTTAGTCAATTTGAGTTTCCAAAAATGGGATTAAAAACTCAAATCATAATAAGTTTAAATGAAAAAAGCCATCAATTAGATGGCTTTTAGCGTTTATGTTTACTTTTTATCTCTTATTCATGCTTACGTAATCGCGCTCATTTTCGCCGGTATAAATCTGGCGAGGTCGGCCAATTGGCTCGTTGTTTTCACGCATTTCTTTCCATTGAGCGATCCAACCCGGAAGTCTTCCCAAAGCAAACATTACAGTAAACATGTCTGTGGGAATACCTAGTGCACGATAAATGATTCCTGAGTAAAAATCTACATTTGGATATAGTTTTCGATCGATGAAATACTGATCGTTTAAGGCGGCGTATTCAAGTTCCTTGGCGATTTCCAATATCGGATCTTTCACTCCTAATTTGCTTAATACATCGTCCGCAGCCTTTTTGATGATTTTTGCTCTTGGATCAAAGTTTTTGTAAACTCTATGTCCAAAGCCCATCAGACGGAACGGATCATTTTTGTCCTTTGCTTTGTCGAGATATTTTTTTGCATCTCCACCATCTGCTTTGATGGCTTCAAGCATTTCAATTACCGATTGGTTTGCACCACCGTGAAGCGGACCCCACAGCGCATTGATTCCTGCAGAAATTGATGCGTAAATCGATGCTTGAGAAGAACCTACAATTCTCACCGTAGAAGTAGAGCAGTTCTGCTCATGGTCTGCGTGAAGGATCAAAAGCTTGTCCAAAGCAGCAGAAACGATTGGATCTACTTCAAACTTTTCAGCAGGAAGCGCAAACATCATTTTCAGGAAGTTGGAACAATAATCCAACGTATTGTCCGGGTAATTGACTGGGTGACCCATTTCATTTTTGTAAGCCCACGCAGCAAAAGTCGGCATCTTAGCCAGCAGTCGAATGATGCTTAGATCAGTTTCTTCCTTACTTCTGTTTGGATGTAAAGAATCAGGATAAAAAGCTGTCAGTGAACAAATCAAGGATGAAAGAACGCCCATTGGGTGAGCATTGGAAGGGAAACCCTCCAATATCTTCTTGATGTCCTCATGAACCAAAGTATGGTGCGTGATTTCGATATTAAATGATTCGTACTGTTCTTGAGTCGGAAGTTCGCCATAGATCAAAAGGTAAGCTACTTCAAGGAAGGTAGATTTTTCGGCAAGATCTTCTATTCGATAACCTCTGTAACGAAGGATTCCCTCCTCACCATCTAAAAAAGTAATCGCACTTTTGGTAGCTCCGGTATTCTTATATCCTGGATCAAGGGTGACCAATCCAGTGGTGTCACGGAGTTTTCCTATTTCGATAGCACTTTCGTTTTCTGTACCTGTGGTGACAGGGAATTCGTATTCTTGTCCTTTGTAGGACAACTTTGCTGAATCAGACATATAGCTTTTTTGGATTGCTTTTATTGAAACACATTAAAAGAGGCCCTTAAGTTAATAAAATGGAATCTTTTTTAAGGATATTATTATGAGAGATGGCAGAATAATATTTCGAAGGCGATTTCGATGATTTTTTTCAAAATTCAGTTTTGTGTCCCAATTTTTTACCTAGTGGGAATTGACTTGCCACTATTTTTAAGAAAATCATTTACTCCATTCAGCCAAATAAAAAAGCCCCGAGGGGCTTATAATTAATCGCAGAAATGTTCGAAAACTTCCACTAAGTGGTCGCCGATCATTTTTGCACTTCTGCCTTCGATATGGTGACGCTCGATGAAGTGAACGAGCTCTCCATCTTTAAATAGCGCCATAGCAGGGGAGGATGGAGGATAAGGCAAAACTAATTCCCGTAGTTTCTCAACTGCCTCCCTGTCATTTCCAGCGAAAACCGTTGCCAAAGTGGTTGGCTTTTTTTCAGCCTGTTCCACAGCGTATCTTACACCTGGTCTGGCAGCACCTGCTGCACAACCGCAGACGGAGTTGACCACTACTAGCGTAGTGCCTTTATGGTCTGGACCCAAATGCTCAGCTACCTGCTCAGCGGTTCTGAATTCTTGGAATCCTACGTTTGAAAGTTCTGCCCTCATGGGAGCAATTAGCTCTTCAGGATACATATTGTTGTTTTTTTATTTGTTCAGAATTATAAGAATCCCAGTTCAAGTTTTGCCGCTTCCGACATCATATCTTGGGAGTAAGGTGGATCAAAAGTAACCTCTACCTCAACATTATTCACCCCTTGAATTTGTTGGATTTTATCCTTTACCTCTGAAGGGATGAACTCTGCAGATGGACAATTTGGTGAAGTCAGAGTCATTTGGACATAAACATTGTTCACTGGATAAACCGTGATCTCATAGATCAATCCTAAGTCATAAACGTCAACTGGGATTTCAGGATCATAGACTTGTTTGATTGCCATGACCACTTTGTCTCTCAGGCTGATGTTCTGTTCGCTATCAGTGTTAGTTTGTGTTTCCATTTTAGGCGTTTTGCTTAGTTTGGAATGCAAATGCGTATAATTTCATTTGCTTAATCATTGCTGA
>CAYTXN010000427.1:0-2978 GCA_964441195.1 uncultured Limnohabitans sp. | reverse complement strand
AAAGAAAACGGTCTAGTGTTTATGCTCCAATCGGTGCTTTTTCAAAATATCCTCTCCGAAATCATTTCCATTTTCTCTTAAGATGCTATGAATGTGATTGGCATTGTCGAGAAAGCCGACGTTGTCATATTCGATCAGGAAATCAGGGCTGTGAACAACATAATAGTGAGCTTTCATGGGCTCGTAGCTTCCGATCCAGGCAAAATATATCTCGCCCATTCCTCGAGTGTGTAGCTTGGCAAGATATTCTTCGGCTTTTTCTTTTTCTAGATTTCCAAAGTATTCCTCGATCAGGTAGTGAAGGATTTTCTGCTGGCCTTCATTGAGCTCCGACCCTTTGATTCCTTGGTATTCCTCTAGCCATTGGGGTCGATCGGGGCTGGTAATGATATCTCCAGGGACTTTTTCGCTTAGGGTAGCTTTGGCTTTTTGGTCTTCGTTCAAAGCATTGATCAGCCAAAAACCGTAATCTTCTTCCTTGCTTAATGGCCTTAAACCAGCGTATTGAGTATCCTCCACCACAGCAGGATCAGATCCAAAAAACAGCGGAGTCATGCTAAACTCATCCCCAGCTACCGTCAAATTGATGGAGATGTGGTGGCCTTCAAATTTCAAACCCCAGATAGCCTCAGTTTCTGGATTTCCGGCAATTGCCAAGTAGTAGTTTCCATAGTCCCAGTTCAGCTTTCGGATAAACTCCATGCTGCTCTCAGGGACTTTGCCCTGCTGAAACTGGATTTCAAAAAGCTCATGCAAAATGTCATCCACCTGCATGATTGCGAAGGTTTTCAAATAACCTTGCGAACTAAAAATCGAACTTAGAACTTTGTGAAAAGCAATTTTACTTTGCTCCGAAAGGTCTCCATATCGCAGTCCGGAACGTGGGGCAAGTCCAAGAGGAAGATTCGTCCAATTGGTTCGGGCGCTGTCAGGAAAGGCGATTAAAACAGAATCTCGTTGATTACCTTCTAGAGTCTGGATGAAACCAAGGGTTGTAGCTTTTAGCTTTTCAGTAGTTTGAGCTGTAACTGAAACTGCCATGACTCCAAAAATCAGGACAGCGAGTATTTTTTTGATCATGAATGTTTGTAAAAGGAGTGACACTTTATTTTTCTATTGACAAAATAGAATTAATTGAATCTATAAAATTGAAGTAGTCTAGCCCGAAAAGTCTGAGGCTAAATTTGTTGGCTTAGGAAAAGTTAAGGCAAAAATTCAAATTCTCAAGGGAGGGTCCCCAAAATCAAAAAATAGTAACCCCCCAAACTCCTATGTAGAAATACCTCCTTTGATTCAATGAAAACAATTTAGGCGAGCCGGAAGGCTTTAATTAGTTCGAATATGAATTAGAAATATGATCAAACTTTCAAAAAACAGGTGGTTTGCGATGCATTGTTCCTTGCTCGTAGGAATAGACCAATCGAATCAGAGTAGGTTCCGACCACATTTTACCAAGGAATTGGAGGCCCGCAGGAAGATTTCCTGAAGTAAATCCCATGGGCACGGTGAATGCAGGTTGGCCGGTATGAGGAGCGATGATTTGGGAATTGTCACCCAAGTATTCCTCTTGAAATCTGTCAATCAGCGCTGGCTTATTATTCCAACTTGGATAGACCAAAGCATCCAATTTTAGCGAATCCATTACTTTTTCGATCGCTTCGCGAAAAGCAATCCGCCGTTCATCTTCAAAAGCATTGCCACAGGGAATTTCGGGATTGCCTCTTCTTAGGGTGTTTTTACCCAAGGCCTCAATCCGACCTTGAGTATAGTCTGAGTTTGACCCTATGCGAAGCACATCTTCAAAGGACTTCATCGTATCTCTCTTTACATAGGTTTGGAGAAAATCTTCCAAGTCATTTTTGAAAGTTGGGCACCATTGATCTGAAGCCAATTCTTCAAAACCGGGAATCTCTACAGAATCGACAAGCACAGCCCCCAAAGCTTCCATGTCTTTGAGCGAATGATTGAAAAGTGTGGAGATCTCAGGATCAGAGTTTGCCTCACTTAAGGTTCTGAAGACACCGATTCTTGCATCTTTCAGACCGTCTTTTTCCAGAAATTGGGAATAGTTTTCAGGAATTTTTCCTTCGGAAAAGCTTGTGATCGGGTCTTTTGAATCAACTCCAGCGATAGCTTCCAAAACTTTGGTAGCGTCCTCGACAGTGCGGCACATTGGGCCAACCACGTCATTTCGAAGGTAAAGCGGGACTATTCCTTCCCTACTGACCAAACCCAAAGTCGTCCTAAAACCTACCAAAGCATTGTGAGAAGATGGTCCACGAATCGAGTTTCCGGTGTCTGTTCCGAGTCCGATAGTTCCAAAATTAGCAGCGATGGAAGCTCCTGTTCCTCCACTTGATCCTGCCGGAACGTGATCCAAATTGTAGGGGTTGCGAGTTGTTCCTTGGGTAGAACTTTCGGAATGCATCGGGCTAAAGGCCCATTCGGCCATGTTGGATTTGGCGATGATGATGGCTCCAGCTTCCACCAGTTTTTTGATGATAAAAGCATCCTCTTCCGGATAAAAATCTGCTAAAGCCAATGATCCAGCAGTGGTCGGAAGGCTGACTGTATTGATATTGTCTTTTACGATAAGTGGAATTCCATGAATTGGGCGAAGTTTTCCGGTTTTTAAAAACTCCTCGTCAAGTTTTTTGGCGATGGCAACAGCTTCTGGATTGAAAACGGAGATGGAATTTAGGGAACTGTCAAGCGATTCGATTCGGTCCAAATATGCCTGAACCAATTCCTCAGCTGAATATTCTCCTTCTGAAAATGCCTGATGAATTTGGGAAATAGTGAGTTCTTCCAGGTTGATTTCTTTCGGCTCTGGACTTTTGCAAAAAGAAAAAAGGCTAAGAATAATCAGTGCGCATATCCATTTCATATGATTATAATTTGATTTTTTCGGTCACATGGAATCTCGCATGGTGGATAATCATCCCAGTGTGTGACGTTCTCGTCATGCTCGATTTCAT
>CAYTXN010000426.1:0-2985 GCA_964441195.1 uncultured Limnohabitans sp. | reverse complement strand
AAGGTACCGCTGCTGTGGTGAAAAAATTGGAAGATCAAGGCGCTGTTTTGATTGCCAAACTAGTCTCCGGAGCCTTGGCCAGAGGGGATGTCTGGTTTGGTGGGAAGACCAAAAACCCTTGGGACCTGAGTCAAGGAGCAAGCGGCTCTTCTGCAGGCTCAGGAGCAGCGACTTCGGCAGGATTGGTGGCTTTTGCAATTGGAACAGAAACTTTGGGTTCTATCACATCACCTGCAGCTCGAAATGGAATTACAGGCCTGAGACCAACTTATGGACGAATCAGTCGACAGGGCGTGATGAGCCTAAGTTGGTCAATGGATAAAATCGGTCCGCTTTGCCGATCAGCAGAAGATTGTGAAATTGTTTTTAGTGCACTTTATGGAAAAGATCCCCAAGATCCAAGTACGAATGAGGCTCCTTTTAATCAGGTCAAAAAGTTACCATCCGAATTGAAGGTTGCCTATCTGAAAAAAGACATCGAAGGCGATACCACTATATCCAAGGCCAATATTTTAGCAGCACTAGAAGTCTTCAAATCAATGGGAGTAGAGCCCACTGCAATTGAGTTGCCGACTAGCTTTCCCTACGATGGGTTTGATATTATTCTTAGAGCAGAAGCAGGAGCTTTTTTTGATGAATTGGTACGATCAGGGGAAGTAGATCTGATGGTGGAGCAGGGTCCTTCCTCCCGCGCTAACTCCCTCAGACAATCTCGATTTATTCCTGCAGTGGAATACCTTCAGGCCAATCGGCACCGGAAGTTGCTTATCGAGGAGATCAATTTGCTCTTCAAGGAATATGATGTGATTATCGCTCCTTCCAACAGGGGGAAACAATTGATGATTACCAACTTGACCGGTCATCCTGCAATCAGTATTCCGAATGGATTTGACAGCAAAGGTCGTCCTACAAGTCTTACCTTGTTAGGCAATCTCTACGATGAAGGAAGTATTTTAGCTTTGGCCCGTGCTTTTCAAGAGGCTACAGATTTTGATGAGAAGCATCCCCTACTGTTTGTGAAGTAGTTCTTAAAGTTTGAATACTTGTTAATTTTGAGTTAAAAATCACAATCAATTAATCGTTCCATGAATCTAACACACCGAGTTAAAGCTTTTCAAGAACTTACAGTAAACGAGCTTTACGAACTGTTAAAACTGAGGTCCGAGGTATTTGTGGTAGAGCAAAACTGTGTGTTTCAAGACATGGACGACAAGGATCAGAAGTGTCACCATGTGATGCTCTATTCAGATGGAGTTCTAGTTGGGTATAGTAGACTTGTTCCTGCCGGTGTTTCTTACGTGGAAATGGCGATAGGTAGAGTCATTACCGCTGCTTCTGTCAGAGGAAAGGGACTGGGAAAAGTGCAGATGGAGTTGTCCATTGAATATTGTCGGAAACTTTTTGGCCCAGGAGCTATCCGTCTAGGAGCACAAACTTATGCTCTAGGTTTTTATGCTTCCTTAGGTTTCATGGCTGAAGGTGATACCTATGATGAAGACGGAATTGAACACATCGAGATGGTCAGGAGAAATTAATGGGGGAAGTTTTTTAGCCACAAATTACGCACTGTTAGCGCAAGTCTTTCGACTTGTGCTTAACCAAAGGCAGTCTTCAGACTGCTGTATTATAGTTAAATAAAAAAAAGCAGTCTGAAGACTACATTATTCTAGGTCCAAGTCTGAAGACTTGAACCATTTCCATCCATCCCAGTTGGCCAAAAGGTTTAGCTTCTCTCAGCGCTCTCAAAAAAGATCAAAAGTGAAATTAGGATTGAACCTCAAATCAAACCCAAGAACTACCAAAACCAGTCTCTCTCTTTTTCCCTACCTCTGGTAAGCAGGTCTGTGGTAAAAAACTCAAAGTAAAATCAGTTTGAGGCTGATTACTAGCTGTTCTACCTCTTTACAACCGGCTGAATCCATGCTTCTTCCATATCACCTGGACGAAAGGGATTTTCTTTGGACTTGGAGGAAATTACCTTAGCTCTTACGTACATATCATCTTCCTCCAGCTTGTAGAACGCTTTGGTTCCATTAATTTCATGAAGTAAAACTCCGGGAGCCTCTGGATTGGATTTTTTGGTTCCAAAAAATCGAATGGTATAAGTCACGCCTTCCTCTGGATTCACCGTGATTTGAAGTTTCTTTCCGGTGAATTTTACAGAATTGAGAATCACACCTGTACTGGAATAAAAGTCTCCAGCTTCCATGGCCTCGATCAGGTCTTCAGGATTGAGTGACTTAGCGAGCACTTCAACCCAACCTCGTCCAGGATTACTTTCATTTTCACCAAAGATGTGGTAATTGTGTGCATCATCTACCGCCAATCCATAGAGAAGTGGTTTGCCGCTTTGGAGATAAGAAACCTGAACTAGGTCCCAAAGTACCTCCATACTAGGTCGCAACTCATCCCCGTAATTATTTACCATAGGATGCCCATTGTAAACTTCAAAGAATCGCTCTCCTTCCAAAGCCATGATATCTTCTGGAGTTATTGCCCAGATGAAATTGGGGTGATTGATATGGAGAAACATCGGGTGACCGGTAGTTTCCCGTTGCGCTTTCACTTGATCCAAATTGCGTTGCATCACTTCGGAAACGGAACTTCCTGTAGCAGGCTCGATGTATTCCTGGACATTGGTCACATTCATATGTATGGGCTTCTTTTCAAACTGGGAACTGATTTCCTCCGAGGGAATTATCAGGAATTTTTCTTTTTCTTCGAAAAGAGACCGATATTCTTCCAATGTTTTCAGTCGGACATGAAGCCTTCCCGCTGAATCAGTCTTTGATTCCACCCAGTCCTTCCCGTATTTATTCAAATAGTTTTCGAAAGCCTGTTCATGCATGGGAGACTTGGGAATGAGCTTCCACTTTTCACCGGACTGAAGAATATTATGATCAGAAAGCGTCACAAAGTCATAGCCTTGAGTTTTGTACCAATCCATAATCATCTCCGGATAATTATCCCCGTCACTCCAGTAAG
>CAYTXN010000425.1:0-2991 GCA_964441195.1 uncultured Limnohabitans sp. | reverse complement strand
TAATATCAGCTGAGGTTCTTGTCCAGTTTTGAAAAGGCTTTTCAAGAAAATAAGTCGTGGGCAAAACCAATCTTCGTTGATCCCAAATCCGCACCACCACATAGGTCAAATTGATTTCTTCGATCCAACCCCATTCTCCCTCTACGACAACCGCATCATCCAAGCGGAACGGTTGAGCAAAAGCGATCTGAATTCCGGCAATTAAAGTCCCGATGGCTTTCTGCGCAGAAAACCCAATGATGATCCCCGCTACTCCTGCCGATGCGAAAAGCCCAACACCAATCTGTCGGATCGACTCGAAAGAGAGAAGAATTAAGCCTACGCCAAAGAAGACGATGACAAAATTCCCCACCTTTTGCAGAATATTGATCTGGGTGTAGATTTTTCTCGCTCGGAGATTGTCTTCCTTCGAAAGGTCGTATTGCCTCAGCAAACTTTCTTTCAGGATTCTTGACAACACAAGTAAACACCAGGTAAATCCAAGGATAATGAGCACGGTATTTACCTTTGGGAGATAAGCAAACAATCCATCCCATTCATCAGATTTCTCATGTAGGAGAAACTTGGAAACCGCGAGACTTATGGTAATCAGAAGTGGTATAAAAAGTCTTGAGTAAACATTCATAGAATAAGAAAAATAGGTTTGAGATAATTTTAAAGTAGCAAAGGATAGGTTTAGAAACAAAAAAAACCGCCAAAAAAGCGGTTTTTTAATGTTTGATCTAATACTGCTTAATCCGCAATCCACTCAGCCATAAATAAGTTGGTGTCTCTGGTTCCTCCATTATTTCGATTGGAAGAGAAAACGAGGTATTTCCCGTCATTGGAGAAAACCGGGAAAGCGTCAAATGTTCCATCGTGGGTAATTCGGGTCAAGCCGGTACCATCCAGATTGATCATGAAAAGGTTGAATGGATAGCCTCTTTCCGTTTGGTGATTGGAAGCGAAAATGAGTTTTTCTCCCGAAGGGTGGAAAAATGGAGCCCAATTGGCCTTTCCCAAACTCGTGATTTTCTTGACATCTGTGCCATCGGCATTGGCCACGTACAATTCCATTTCTGTTGGCTTTACCAGCCCTTGCTTGAGTAAATCTTTGTATTCAGTGATCTCTTCTTCCGTCTGTGGGCGGGAAGCCCTCCACACGAGTTTGCTGCCATCAGGGGAGAAAAAGGCTCCACCGTCATAGCCAAGTTCCGTTGTGATTTGTTTCACATCACTTCCATCAATATTCATGGTATAAAGCTCCAAATCACCGGTCCGCATGGAAGTAAAAACAATCTTATCGCCTTTTGGAGACACTGTCGCTTCAGCATCATAACCAGGTTCAGTGGTCAATTGGGAAAGTATATTGCCTTCCAGATCCGCCGTGAAAATGTCGAAACTTTCATAGATCGGCCAAACGTATTTGCCATCTGCTCTTCTTTCCGGAACTGCTGGGCAGGCCGGGTCCACTAAATGTGTCGATGCATAAACAAAAGTTTTGTCTCCTGGCAAGAAATATGAACACGTTGTCCGGCCCAATCCTGTGCTGATTCGCTTCGGTTGAACTGCCAAAAGATCATCCTCTCTCCAGTTGAGGTAAAACATCTGATCGCATTCATTTCCCCACTCTGCATAATCCGACTGAAAAATCAACATCGAGTCATCAAACGACCAATATGCCTCAGCATTATTTCCACCAAAAGTCAGCTGCTTGACGTTCTTGAGGTATTTCATTTCCTCAGGGTGAAGAAGTAAAGAATCTGAGGAGGAATGAGGTTCTGGAGCAAGAACGGTTTCAGTTTTTGGATTGCAAGCAAAGGCTACAATCAAAATTGGAACTAGGAGTTTTCTCATTTTTAGGGTGATATATAAAAGAATTTAGGGTCGAAGATACCAATTATTATCTTTGGACTAAATCTACACAAGACATGCAAAAACTCGCTCCACTCTCCAAAATTTTTGTCTCAATTCTAGCTGTTTCAATTTTTTCATGTGATGGTCCTCCTAGCGACGAGAAGCTCCTCACCAACCTAAAAGAAAATGTGACTTTCTTAGCTTCAGATGACTTGGGAGGAAGAGCTATTGGAACTGACGGTGAAATAAAAGCTGCGGAATATCTTGCGAAAGAGTTTAAAAAAGTAGGCCTTCAGGCAAAAGGTACTGAAGGATTTTTCCAACCTTTTACAGTTTCCAAACCTTCCAATCCACATGAAGAAGCCATAATCGGCACTGATGGTGCAGGAATCACCGGAAGAAATGTCGTGGGGTTTTTGGATAAAAAGTCAGACAAAACCATCGTCATCGGAGCGCATTTTGATCATTTAGGAATGGGTGGATCAGGCTCGCTTCACCGCGGCGACTCTGCGATTCACAACGGCGCCGACGACAATGCTTCCGGAACAGCAGCTTTATTGGCTTTGGCAAAAATTCTTAAGCATGAAAAATTAAGCAGCAATGTGCTTTTCATCGCTTTCTCAGGTGAGGAAAACGGACTTTGGGGCTCTAATTATTTTGCTAAAAACCCGACCATCGAACTTTCATCGGTGAACTACATGATCAATATGGATATGGTGGGCCGATTGAATGAGGAAAAATCACTTGCCGTATACGGTGTTGGAACCAGCCCAAGTTTCCCTTCTATTCTAGATCCGATTAATACCGACAGTCTGAAAATTGTCACCAACGAATCAGGCGTTGGTCCATCAGATCACACCTCATTTTACCTTCAGGATTTACCGGTTTTGCACTTTTTCACCGGCCAGCACGAGGACTATCACAAACCCACTGATGATTCAGAAAAACTCAACTATGAAGGATTGGTTACGGTCGTCCGATACATTTCCAGAGTCATAGATCAATTGGATTCTGAGCCAAAATTGGCTTTCACCAAAACCAAGGATTCCAGCGATTCACCACGATTCACAGTTTCAATGGGTGTAGTTCCGGATTACATGTTTGACGGAAAAGGGATGCGCGTAGATGGCGTCTCAGAAGGAAAACCTGCCCAAG
>CAYTXN010000424.1:0-2998 GCA_964441195.1 uncultured Limnohabitans sp. | reverse complement strand
TGTGGTTTGGTCGCCTTTTGAGGATCAGAATAAAAATCTTTCTGCCATCATTCCGCTGACTTTGGGAGGAAACTTGGCCCAGTCAGCTTTCAGTCAAATCTATTCTGAGGAGGCGATTATGGCTTATCTGGACAGTTTGAATATGATCTATGTGGCCCTCACACGCGCTGAGGATGTGTTTTGGGGCTTGGTGCCGTACAAGGAAAAGATTGGTTCCCAGAATATGATGGAAGTTCACCTACAGCAAATTGTGGAAAATGGAATCGGAACAGAAGATGGTTTTAGTTTAGAGGCTCATTTTAATCACGAAATCAAAGTGTTTGAGTTGGGTGACTGGCCGATGGAAAAGCCAGGAAGACCTGAGTTACTTTCTGTGCCGACATTGAGGTGGTCGTATCAGAATTGGTCGGAACTGCTAAAAGTGAAAAAATATGCGGTGGACTTCTCCCCCGAAGGATTGGAGCAGCGGAAGAAGCGAAACTTTGGTTTGCTGGTGCATGAAATCTTGGAGAAATCAGTCAATCTCGAAGCTGCAAAATCGAATTTACAGGCATTTTATTTCGAGGGGAGACTCAGCGAATCCGAGAAACTGGAAGTCGGAAATCAATTGAAAGACCTATTTTCTAATCCTGTATTTAGTGATTGGTTTGAAGGAGAAGGGGTTTTGCTCGCTGAGCAGGGAATTTTACTTCCCGGAGGAAAGCAAAAACGCCCAGATCGAATTATCCTACGTCCAACTGAATCTATCATCGTGGATTTTAAAACCGGAGAGGAGCAGGAAAAATATGGATTGCAAGTTCGTGACTACATGGATTTGGTTCAAAAGCTCACCCAAAAGCCAGTAAAAGGCTATTTATGTTATTTGGAAACCGGTAAAATCGAGACAGTCAATGCATAGTTTTCTAAGAAATACTGCCCAGGAAATACTGGAAAAACATCAAAATCTTCAGAGACTCTGTATTGTCCTTCCCAATAGAAGAGCCGGACTTTTCTTTACTCAGCATTTGGGTACGCTGATTTCCAAACCGATGTGGATGCCGGAAGTGAAGACGATCGAGGATATTTTTTATCAATATGCCGGACAGCGACCTGCGGATGATCTGACCTTGATTTTTGAATTATACCGAGTTTACTCCGATTTGCATCCTGCACCGGAGGATTTTGATAAGTTTTTCTTTTGGGGAGAAATGATCCTCAAAGACTTCAATGATCTGGATCAGTTTATGGCTGATGCTAAGAAATTGTACCATCAGCTAGCTGAATTCAAGGAATTTGAGTCAGATCAGAGTTTTCTGAGTGAAAGTCAGGTAGAATTGATCCAGCAATTCTGGAACTCATTTGTGCGGCAGGACCGAATGCATCAGGAGAAGTTTCTGAAATTTTGGGAAATGCTCAATCCGCTTTATCAGGCCTTTCAGGCTTCCCTGAATGTCTCGGGTTTGGCCTATTCTGGAAAGCTTTATCGAAGAGTAGCCGAGTCGTTGGATCAGATTCCAAAACCGGAGAAGCACATAATATTTATTGGGTTCAATGCTTTCACCGGAACGGAAGAGAAACTGATCAAGCATTTTATCACTCAATTTGGAGCGGAAATCTACTGGGATCTGGATGCGTATTACCTTAATAACAAGAATCAGGAGGCCGGTCTTTTCTTAAGAGAATATCAGCGGGACAAGGTTTTTGGTCCCACCTTTCCGGAGGTCATTCCATCTTTGATCCAAACCAATAAAGCCCAAATTCATACCTACGCCACGCCACTGAAAACCAACCAGGCGAATCTGGTGGGGACAATTCTTGAGAAGATTCCAAAGGAAAATTGGGAGGAGACTGTGGTAATCCTGCCGGATGAGCAGATGCTTTTTCCTGTGCTTCATTCCTTGCCGGATCAGGTGGATAAAGTGAATGTGACCATGGGTTATCCTGTGAAAAATGCCCCAGTCTATGCATTCCTCGAGTCGGTGCTGGAAATGCAGCGTTTCATCAAAATAGAGGATGGGAAAGTGCTTTTCTACCATCAACCAATCAAAAACCTGCTTTCTTCGATTTATCTAAAAACTGCCAATCCAAGCTTCTGCAAGGAATTGCTTGCAGAGATTCAGGAGAAAAATCAGATCTATATTTCCCAGGAAAACTTACATCAGGGCGGAGCTTTTTTCAACCTGATTTTCCAAAAACTGGAGAGCGAGCAGCTTTTTAACTACTTGGCAATCTTGATGGAAGAGTTGGCTGAGCGGCTGAAAGAAGAACCTTTGCAACGCAGTTATCTCTATCAATGCTTCAAGCAGCTGACTCGCTTGCGCGAAATATTTGATAAGCAGGAGTCGCTGACTGTCAATCGGGAGTTTTTCATTCGACTTTTTCGACAGGTATTCCGAGAGGTGAAATTGCCATTTGAAGGCGAACCGCTACAGGGTTTGCAGATCATGGGTGTGCTCGAGTCAAGAAATCTTGACTTTCGCAGGGTAATCATCTGCAATATGAATGAGGCGAGTTTTCCTCCTTCAGCCGGGCTGAATTCCATGATTCCGTTTAACATTCGCCGGGCATTTGGCTTGCCGGTTCAAGAGCAAAACGATGCGATTTATGCTTATACATTCTATCGATTACTGCATAGTGCAGAGGAAGTTCACATGATCTATACAACCGCATCGGATCAAGGGAAATCGGGGGAGAAAAGCCGCTACATCCAGCAGATGATGGTAGAAATGGATCTGCAGATGCAAGAAGAAGTGATTTTTGTTCCGATTGATCAAAAGTCACCCGGAGAAATTACCATCGAAAAAGAGCCGGAAGTCATGCAGCTTTTGGAGCGGTATATCATTCGGGAAGATGGCACTTCCCAAACTTCCTTTTCACCATCAGCTTTGGGTGTGTACTTGGATTGTCGTCTAAAGTTTTACCTGAAATACATTGCTGGAATCGAGGAAAAGGAGGAAGTCACGGAAGAAATCGATGCCGGAGTTTTTGGGAATTTGGCTCACTACAGCATGGAAAACCT
>CAYTXN010000423.1:0-2998 GCA_964441195.1 uncultured Limnohabitans sp. | reverse complement strand
CTTTGGATTTTGGAAAACAACCTGAAGGTGTATAAAAGTGATAAGTTTGATGTGGAAGACACCTCGAGCTTATCACTTTTTCTTTATCCCAATTCGCTCTATATTTTTGCCAAAAATCAAAATCAGGCAAATATCGGGATTCATCATTACTTTGATTTTAGCATTGATGAATTAGAGGGACTTTTCAGTTCTGATCACTTGCTAAAGCAAGATGTTCCAGTCAAATTTTATTTCCATCAGACGGGTTTCAGCTTAGTACCCGGAGTTCTTTTTCAGCCTGGAAAAGAAAATAAATACCTTCAATTTGCACAGGAGTTACCTGAAGATGCCAGTTACTTTTCTTCAGCTCTAGATTCCAATAATCTGCAAATTATCAGCTTTATTCCTTCCAAGCTTAAGAAAAATCTTGATGCAAGATTTTCAGAAATCAGCCTCCATCATGGGGGATGTTCTTTTCTTTCTTATTTGTTCAAGGAAAGATTCAATCTCATTGGACAGGAAATCTTGGTAAATTACTTTAAATCGCACATTTACATCGCTGCATTTACAGATCAGGATCTAAGTCTTTTCAATATTTTTGAAATTTCAACCAATCAAGAAATTCTCAAATACGTGCTGATTGCCATGGATCAACTGAACTATGATCGAAATCATGTGCGGGTGAGCATCTTTGGTGCTACGGAAGAAAGTGGCATCACGGAAGCATGGGGAAATGATTATTTTAAAAATTTCAGGTTAGTGAGCCCACATGCCAATCAAAATTATTCGCATGGCTTCAAACATCTAAAATCTGAAAATGTCTTTGAAACCTATTGGCAATACGACTAGATCATGGAAAAAATCGCAGTCTTTCCCGGTTCTTTTGATCCATACACCATGGGGCATCACGATATTGTCCTTCGGAGTCTAAATATTTTTGATGAGGTGATCATTGGAGTGGGATATAATTCGACCAAGCAAAATCGGTATTTTGACATTGATTTGATGGTATCAAAGATCAAGGGTGTTTACATGGATGAGGATCGGGTAAAAGTAATCGTGTACAATGAGCTTACCTCCACGCTTGCGAAGAAATACAATGCCCGGTTCTTAGTTCGGGGTTTAAGAAATACGACTGATTTCGAATACGAAAACACGATCAGTCAAATGAACCGATATCTTAATTCAGAATTGGAAACTGTTTTTTTGATAACGTCCCCGCAATACGCTGCGATTAGTTCCACTGTCATTCGAGAGGTTCACCGCTACGGAGGAGATGTGAGTGAGTTTCTACCTTTCCCGATTTAAATCTTGATGTGATTTTTGAGATACTGCTTAAAGAGGTACCGCATCGATGGGTAGGAATTAATTAAGGCAGTCTTCGCATCAGCTTCAGATAACCACAGAATCTCTTGAATCCCTTCTTCCTCTTGTGGTTTCATTGCAGAATCGTTTATAGAGTCCATCGAATACCAATAGGTTTTCTTTAGAATACTTTTTCGGTTTTGGGTATAGGTGTGCCAAGTATTACAGATATGCGGACCGAGTTTTACCCTAATATTAGTTTCCTCTTCCACCTCGCGCTTGGCGCATTCGGCTGGCGTTTCACCTTTATCAAATTTACCTTTAGGAAAATCCCATTTCCCCAACCGGAAAATCATCAGGATTTTGTCTTTTTTCGACACAATTCCGCCTGCCGCTTTGATGATCAAAAAGCGACTTTTAATGAAGCTTTTCATCGCCTTTTTGTCTTTGGTGACTAGGGTGATGGAATCAAGTCCCTTCATTTTCCTCGTACGAAGAAGGTAGAGCAAGCGAATGATCAAATCATGGCTAGGCTCATGAAATAACATATCCTCCTCCCATTCTATATCGGTAGGCAGCTCCTCCAGATTCGAAAAAATAAAATCGTAAGACTTGGCAGGATCGAGTTCTTCATAACTGATTAACTCAACCGGCTTGTCATTGACAAAGATTTTCATAGTGCTCGGCTAGAATAGGTATTGGTCAAAAATGCATAAAAAAATCAGGCAGTACAATCTTATGGAGAATGAATCCACTATTTTTGAAGCCATGGAAATTTTAGATCAAAGCATAGCGGCCGAAGTTGCCGACAAACTCCTCGAAATTCAGGCAATTCGCCTTCAACCCGAAAAACCATTTACTTGGGCCTCTGGTTGGAAATCCCCAATTTATTGCGACAATAGACTTTCGCTATCATTTCCTGATGTGAGAAATTTGATTCGGGACCAATTGGTTAAGAGTGTCAGTCATTTTTTTCAAAATGTGGAAGCCATAGCCGGAGTAGCTACTGCAGGTATTCCTCAGGGAGCCCTGATAGCGAATGAGCTTGGACTTCCATTCATCTATGTACGATCCAAGCCAAAAGGTCATGGAATGGAAAATATGATCGAAGGCAAAGTCACACCGGGACAAAAGGTCGTCATTGTTGAAGATTTGGTCTCTACTGGTGGCAGTTCGCTGAAAGCTGCAGAAGACTTGAAAAATGCCGGATTTGAAGTTTTGGGGATGGTAGCCATCTTCAGTTATGGCTTTGAACTAGCTGCAAAAAACTTTGCACAAGCAGGGATCAAACTCGTCTGTCTAAGTCATTACGATGCGCTTTTACCAATAGCAGTTAAGCGAAATTATGTGACTTCGGAAATGTTGGATTCTTTATCTGAATGGAGAAAAGATCCGGGAAGCTGGAGGCAATAAAAGGCTGTAGTCAACCTGAGTCTTAAATATTTTGCGAACAAACAAAATGAAAATGACGGTAATTAACCTTTGGAGTTGAATAGTGGTCACTCTGAGCACTCGGCCAACGAGAGTTCGGCAGTTCCAAGAGTCCTCGACTCCGTTCGGGCTGACACACATTCAGTTGCCCAAAAATCTCCCGTCATCGGTAGCGGACGGAGTCGAAGGGTCCAAAGACTCTGCTCCGACTGACTTACGGTTTTCTATTTTTCAAACAATCCGATCGTCCCTCCTACCCAGTCCTTGTCTTTATTGAATTTAA
>CAYTXN010000422.1:0-3007 GCA_964441195.1 uncultured Limnohabitans sp. | reverse complement strand
TGCTCTGAATGTTGTTCAATGCCAGATGCTAATCGAAGCAATTCCCGATCATCATAATCGTCATCAAGTATTTTCACTTCCTGCAATTCATGCGAACCTTTAGTCAGTGTACCGGTCTTATCAAAAATAATGGTCGTAATCAGCCGGGCATTTTCAAAAGCTGTGCGGTTGCGAATGAGTAAGCCTTTTTGTGCAGAAATTGAGGTGGAAATGGCCACTACTAACGGTACAGCCAATCCCAATGCATGCGGGCAGGAAATCACCATCACGGTAACCATCCTTTCCAAAGCAAATACGAATGGAAACCCTAAAAGCAACCAAACTACGAGTGTAATTACTCCACCTCCCAGGGCAACAAACGTTAGAATTTTTGCAGCTCGGTCGGCAAAATTTTGTGTCTTGGATTTGATTTTTTGGGCGTCTTCTACCAGTTTCACCACTTTGTTCAGGTATCCATCTTTGCCGGTGCTTACAACTTTAATTGTCAAAGAACCATTTCCATTGATAGCCCCGCCAATTACTTTATCTTCTTTTGCTTTTTTTACAGGTTTACTCTCTCCTGTAAGCATACTTTCATCTACATAACTTTCTCCTTCTGTTACTATTCCGTCCACGGGGACTTTTTCGCCTGGCTTCACCATCACCATGTCTTCGATTTTTAATTCGCTAACAGGCATTTCATGGATTTGCCCATCTTTTAAATGATGTGCAGTGGAAGGCATCATTTTCACAAGCAATTCTAAAGAACGAGATGCTCCCATGACCGACCTCATTTCAAAGTAATGGCCAATAAGCATAATATCTATCAGGGTCGCCATTTCCCAATAAAAGTCCATTCCGGGCAAACCAAAAGTGATCGCAACGCTGTATGCCCAAGCAACTGAAATGGCAACTCCAATCAAGGTCATCATACCTATGGCCTTGTCTTTTACTTCGTCATACAACCCTTTGAGAAATGGATGTCCTCCATAAATAAAAATAAACGTGGCGAGTACCGCCAAAACATATTTGTCGCCTGCAAAAGCTAATTGAAACCCAAACCATTGCTGTATCATTGGAGATAGAGCAAGCACGGGAATAGAAACTATGGAAGAGACAATAAAACGTTTCCAAAAATCTGCAACATGATGTCCAGCATGTTTGTCGTGTCCACTTTCCTTGTGATTTGATTGGTCCTCACGTTCATGAGGTTTATGACCATTATGTGAACTATGATTTTCCATATATTTCTGATTTTACAATTATCTATTATTGGACGTGCATTCTAAGCAAAGCTGAGATCAGCCATCTTTACCGCCACCTGACAAGGTTTTTTTGTCCTATTCAAAATTGGATGCGAAATCAAAGTTTATATCAGGCCATCTAGATTTCTCTTTAATCTCTTTTTTTAAAACATGATAGATAATCCGGCGCCTGCACCAAAGCGGTTGTCGTAGCTTGCCATCAGCGAGAAATTCTTTGACAGCATGTACTGTGCACCGGCATTCCACACAATTTCTTGTTCGAAATTTTGACCCACTTCCAGGTTATTTACCAATCCAACATCAATTTGATACTCATAATAACCAAATAATAAGAACTTCGGAAATACCATGAGCGAACGTCCAATTCCAATCCTAGGCCGAAGTTCGTTATCTACTCGTAAATCGACATTGAACATGTAAGGAGTAAACCACCGAATACCAACCACCGCAGTCGTATTCATCTCATCCAAACTGTTTCTGCTAGTGTTCTCCACATTAACACCCCCAAAAATTCTCAGATAATCATACAGGTAATACTCATAAGAAAATTCAGCTTCCAGGTTTTGATTCCATCCGTATTCCATTAAAAAATTAAATTGGTTGCGGATGTTAGAGGTAGTCAGGTTTACAGATGTATTATGAGAGGCAACATCCGCCATGCCCCAACTGTAAAAGCGATTGGTTTCGTGAATTAGCTCGGAAATTGGATAAGGCTCCAACCTTGGGTCTCTGGGTGTATCATAGCTAATTACTCTGGCCATGCCTCCCATCATGTGATATAAAATATGACAATGAAAGAACCAATCCCCATATTCATTGCTATAAAACTCAATAGTTACTTTTTGCATGGGAGGCACGTTGACGGTGTGTTTCAAAGGAGAATACTCACCATTTTCGTTGATGACACGGAAAAAATGACCGTGTAAGTGCATCGGATGGTGCATCATCGTTAGGTTATTAAGCGTCATTCGAGTAACCTGGCCTTCTTCAATTTTTATTTTATCAGTCTCAGCTAGCGGAATTCCATTCATACTCCAGATATACCGGTTCATGTTTCCTGTCAGGTTTAGTAGAATTTCCTTGACTGTAACGTCCTTTTCGTAAGCTGTCTTTTCTGTTGATTTCAGGTAATTGTAATTGTATTCCGCAAACATATCCATACCTGACATGCCCTCCATTTGATGATTAGAATGATCCATTTTAGAAGATTTATCCTCGGTCATATCCATAGCAGAATGATCCATATCTGAATCCATATCCTTGTCTTTAGACATCTCCATTTCGGACATGTCATCTTCCTGTTTCTTATCACCATTCATTATCATTCCCCAGTTTTCCATCATTTTTTGGGGATTATCCTTTTTGGGTCTAAACTTTAGGGCAGGTGCACCCATGCGCATGTCCATTTTTGCCATTTTCATCATCATCCCTATCTTATCAGGACGGGGCAATTTCTCAGCAGTTAAAGCTTCTCCTTTGCCTAAAAAAGCTGAGGTTGATCCCGAACCGTCTTGGGCAGTAGCCCGAAATTCGATCTTACCGTTTTCAGGAATGGTGATGATAAAGTCATAGGTTTCGGCTATGGCAATGAAAGTCTTGTTTCGCTTTACAGGCTCCACGTTTAGACCATCTGCCGCAACCAGCGTTGGATCACCACCACCAAAGGTCATCCAAAATTGGCTGGACGCTGCACCGTTAATAATCCTTAGCCTGACCTTTTCTCCGGGTGTAAACTCGGGATATTGCTGACTCTGCTCTCCATT
>CAYTXN010000421.1:0-3008 GCA_964441195.1 uncultured Limnohabitans sp. | reverse complement strand
GTGTACGTCACTCCAAACCAAACTTTTCCTCCTGGTAAAATCTCAAAAGCAGCTTCTCCAGCCTTGATCAGGTTATTTGCAACAGTTGGGATATAGAATTCTGATTTAAGATTATTCAAATTAGCTGGTAAGAATTCATTCCACATCTTTTCGATATCCGCGAAGACATCTTGGTGAAAACCCCAGAAATTCATGCTTACAGGCGTATTTTCGGCGATTTCCAGCACTTCATTTTCACCTTTGCTGAGGATTTTATCACCCTCACGAGCGATGGAAGTTCGCTCAATCATTCCGGTTAATTGACCTTTCGCATTGGTCTCGCAGACACCACGGCTGACGGTGCCATTTTCAGAAAGGACGTTTTGAATCGCATAACCCACCATGGCATGAAGATCGGGTCTTACTTCAGATGAAAGAAATTTACCCAAAACTTCAAAGGCTTCTTTTCCATAAAAATCATCTGCATTGATTACTGCGAAAGGTTCCTTGATGGCGTCCTTTGCACAAAGTACTGCATGTGCTGTTCCGAAAGGTTTTACTCGTTCTGCCTGCTTCAGCTCTGCTGGCACAAAGCTATCCAGTGACTGGATGACCCAATCCACATCTATTTTTCCTTCCAGTTTGGGCAGGAATTTTTCTTTTGCTACCTCAAGAATTTCCTGTCGAACGATAAAAACCACCTTGCCAAAACCGGCCCGGATAGCGTCAAAAATTGAATATTCTAAGATGGTTTCGCCACTTGGGCCAAATCCGTCAATTTGTTTATTTCCTCCATATCGGCTGCCCATTCCTGCTGCCAATACCAAAAGTGTTGGTTTGTTCGTCATAATTTGGTTTTAAAAACGCTGACAAAATTAAGGTATTATCCCCGACGGGCAAATTGAACCACTTAAATCCTTTTGGTTTAAAAAAAGTCCAAAAAACAGATTTTATATAAGTCAAAATTAAAAACCACATTGCTTTTAACCCAAAAATGCTCTTTTGGGTATGTTTTTTTGAGTAAATAGGTTTTTTTCTAAACCATTTTAGGTAAAAGTTTAATTTTTCTCTTACTTTCATGCCATAATTTCAATAATTCCTTAAACCTATTGTGAAAAATGAAAAAAATAGAAGCGATCATTAGAACCTCTCGCTTTGACCACATCCACGCTTGTGTTTCAAAGCTTGGGGTCAAGTTTCTCTCCTTCTATGAGATCAAGGGGATGGGTTTTGAGCATGCACGACAAGAAATGTATCGAGGTGTTGCTTATGAGCCTGCTTACATCCCACGCACGAAGCTAGAAATAGTGGTTCCAGACGAATTGGCTCCCGGAGTGATTCAATGTATTCTCTCTGAAGGAAAAACCGGAGAGGTTGGCGATGGAAAAATCTTCGTCTATGATGTCCTGGAGGCTTACCGAATCCGCAACAGCGATACCGGAGAGTCTGCGCTTTAATCCTATTAAAATCACCACACCTATTTAGACCTATGCAAGAACCTGTTCAAGACCTTTTTACGGTCAATAATCTCTGGATGATGATTGCCACCATTTTGGTTTTCATCATGCACCTTGGCTTTGCCACACTCGAGGCTGGCCTTACTCGCTCAAAAAATACTGTAAATATCCTTTTCAAAAACACGATTATTCCAGGAATTGGAATTCTTACTTATGCGCTAGTTGGCTTTAATTTGATGTATCCCGGAGCAGATTTCGCCGGAAGTGTTTTTGGTTTCGGAGGTTTAGGACTTTCCCTGCCTGAAGGATGGGATACTAGCAATTACAGTGAAGGTTATACCTATTTCACCGACTTCATCTTCCAGGCAATGTTTGCTGCTACTGCTGCCACCATCGTATCCGGAGCAGTTGCAGAACGTGTAAAACTCGGTCCTTTTATCACCTTCTCAATTTTATATGTGGCCTTCATTTATCCAATTGTTGGCATGTGGAAATGGGGAGGAGGGTTCTTGAATACACTTGACACTCCCTTTTATGATTTTGCAGGATCCACTATCGTCCACTCTGTTGGTGGATGGGGAGCTTTGGTAGGCGCTTATCTTTTGGGCCCAAGAATCGGAAAATACACCGCACAGGGAATGAAAGCAATTCCGGGTCACAATATTCCAATGGCAACTATCGGCGTCTTTTTACTTTGGTTTGGATGGTTTGGATTTAATGGTGGATCCGTTCTAAGTGCATCACCAGGATTGGTTTCAAAAGTTTTCGTAACTACTTCCCTTGCTGCAGCAGCAGGTGCTTTTGGAGCCTTGATAGTTTCTTATTTCAAATTCAAGACTTATGACATCACCATGGTTCTCAATGGAATCTTGGCAGGTTTAGTGGGAATTACAGCTGGTGCTGACCAAATGGGAGTCATAGATTCTGTGATTATCGGTTTAGTTGGCGGTGGACTTGTGGTCTTTGGAGTCGTTCTTTTTGATAAAATTAAAATTGACGATCCAGTTGGAGCGATATCGGTTCACTTGATCGGAGGAATTTGGGGAACACTAGCTGTTGGCCTTTTCGGGGATCTGGCCGGAATGAGTCAGGTTATTTCTCAATTGATCGGCATCGGAGCAACGGGAGTATTTTGCTTTGTTGCAGCATGGCTGATCTTCTTTACGCTAAAGAAAACTATAGGAATACGTGTAGATGAGAAAGAAGAAATCGAAGGACTTGATATCAACGAGCACAGTATGCGAGCCTACCCAGATTTCATGACAAAAGATTAAGCAAAAAAAACAACCAACCACAATCAGATTAACCAAAAAGCCCCGAGGTTTTATGCTTCGGGGCTCTCTTTTTTTGTGAAGTATTAATAAGTTGGTCTAAAATAACGGTTGAGAATGGGCTTATGACTCATTCCAAAAGTGGCATAACACCAATCCCTAAACTCTTCAAGTTCAGTAGGCATCAAATATTTCATCCCCTTTTTCAATTCTCGCTCAAACAAATAGGCATTGAAGCTGACTTTCTGCAAAATGGTCTTCACATATTCTAGCATGGCTGTCTTCATTTGGGTTTATTAAC
>CAYTXN010000420.1:0-3012 GCA_964441195.1 uncultured Limnohabitans sp. | reverse complement strand
GAATCCACCTTTCAGGATCAGTTGGTTTTTGGGATTTTCTATGGGATTTTATTATTAGCTGGGATCACTTATCTGTTTTTCTATTTTGGGATAAAGGAAAAAAGTTTCCTGCTATACGTTACCTATGTTATTTCGATCGGTCTTCTCCACTCCTCATTAGATGGGTACTTTTTTCAATTCATACTTCAATCACCTGGATGGTTTGGAGAACGAAGTTTATTGATTTTTGCTACCATTTCCGCCATACTTCTTAACAGATACTATCAAGTATATTCAAGCTTAAAGAGTTTTTCTAAAGGACTTCACCTTGGACTCAACATCATCAATATCAGCCTAATAGTTTTACTTTTAGCAATTTTGTTGATTGATCAAGGCAAGCCACTTTACTATCCGATGGTAAATGGATTAGGGTTTTTGGGGGTAATCTTCATTATCATTTCGATAGTCCTGAGCTATATCAAAAGAAAACCAGTGGATCCTTTTTTTGCCTTGGGTATTACCTCGCTAACTATTGGTTTTATCACCTTTATTTTGAATAACTTTTCTCTGATCGAAAATTCATTTATCACAGAAAATGCATCCAAATTCGGTACTGGTTTAGAGATTATTTTCCTTTCGCTCTCTATGGCCAACCGAATCAGGAACCTGAGAAATGAGAAAGAAAAGGCACAAACTCTCGCGCTCCAACGTTCCGAAGAAAGCAACGAAATCAAATCATTTTTTCTAGCAAACATGAGCCACGAGTTACGAACTCCACTCAATGCGATTTTGGGGCTTTCACAATCCATTATGTTGGAGATTTCTGACGAAAAAATCAGAGAAAATCTTGAAGTGATCAAGTACTCTTCAGTTTCGCTTCTCTCCTCAATCGATGATATTCTAGATTACTCAAAAATAGAAAAAGGTGAATTGAACCTCGAAACAAAGCCTTTTGACCTTCAAAAATCACTTTCTCAAATCAAGGCATTGACCTATCAACAGGCTCGAGACAAAGGCCTTTCTTTTACCTATGAGGAAAATGTACAACTTCCCAAAAGACTCGTCGGTGATTCAGTACGATTCAGTCAGATTCTCAGTAATATCCTGAACAATGCAATCAAGTTTACCCCTTCTGGAAAAGTAAAACTGCAAGTGACCAACTTAGAAGATTTGGGTGAAACTCAAATCCTGACTTTCCTAATATCAGATACAGGAGTTGGAATCAATCCTGAAAAATTGGACCGAATATTTGAATCATTCATTCAAGAACAGATTGACGATAAGCGGAAGTTTGGCGGCTTTGGACTTGGACTTTGTATCGTCAAAGCGCTTACGGATCTCTACGGAGGAAGTATTTCAATTCAAAGCGAACTCGGTTCAGGCACTTCAGTCGAAGTCAAACTCCCATTCCTCAAAGCTCAGGAAGAACCTTTAGAGTTGATAAAAAAGGATTCGGAAGCACTTTTGACAGGAAAATCAATCTTGGTGGTCGAAGACAATCCCGTAAACCAACTTGTGATGAAATCCATCCTCCGGAAATGGAAAGGAATCACATTTGATTTTGCAGGACATGGATTAGAAGCATTGGAAAAGCTTAACTCCAAATCATTTGACCTCATCCTGATGGACCTTCAAATGCCTGAAATGGATGGATATGAAGCAACAGAAGCTATTCGTAAAGGACAAGGTGGATCAACTCACACCAACATTCCAATTATCGCCGTGACCGCAGATACCACCGAGAAAAGCAAAGTTCGGGCGAATGCTTTCGGAATGGATGATTATATGACCAAACCTGTGGATGCGGAAATTTTATTGGAAAAAGTCTTAAAAGCCCTATACCTGGAGAAAATCGAATTAGGAGCTTTTAAGCCCTAAACCTGAACTTCAGATATTTAATCTTTTCACCTTTGTCGGAAAACAACTTTTCGTATTTGGTTTTGATGCCGTGATGATCGTCACGCATTTCACTTTGATAGAAATCTGAGGTGAAAGCTATCACCTCGATGTCTTCCCGTGATTTGACCAAATCAAGCGTGTATTCAAAAAGCCCAGTGTTGTCCGTCTTGAGATGAACGATTCCAGTCGATTTGACCATCGACTTATACATATCCAGAAATCTTGGTGAAGTCAAACGACGTTTCTCATCTCCGTCTCTTGGAAATGGATCGGGAAAAGTAATCCAAAGTTCAGAGATCTCTCCTTTGTCAAAAAACTGATCCAAGTTTTGGATTTGAGTACGGAGAAAAGCCACATTAGTAATCCCCTCAGCGGTGGCAGTGGAGCTTCCTTTCCAGATTCGGCTTCCTTTGATATCGACGCCGATGAAATTCTGATTTGGATATTCACGTCCCAAACCAACAGTAAATTCCCCGCGACCACAGGCCAACTCTACAACAATCGGATTTTCGTTTTGGAATTGCTTCTCGTTCCAGTGGCCTTTGATTTCTTCAAAAATTGATTTTCCGGCCTGGACTACATTTGGGTTCACTTCGTTTTCGGCGAAGCGAACCATCTTTTTTCTACTCATTAAAGCTCGTCGATTTCTGCGACCACAAAAGTACTGCCTCCCACAAATATTAGGTCATCCGGTGCGGCATTTTTTCTGGCAAAAGATAAAGCTTTGTTGACATTTGGGATAATTTCCCCCTTCAAACCGAATGAAGCAGCTTTTTCACTTAATAATTTTGCAGCCATTGCTCTTGGTAAATCAGCTTGGCAAAAAACATAATTGGCTTCTTTGGGAAGTAAATCCAATATTTTTGAAATGTCCTTATCCTGCACCATCCCAATTACCATCCAAAGTTTTTTGAACTGATAAGTTTTGATCTGAGTTAAAATCTCCCGAATTCCAGGTTCATTGTGTCCTGTATCGGCGATGACTGTTGGATTTTCTCCCAAAATCTGCCAGCGACCTTTCAAACCAGTCAGAGTCGAAACATCCGAAAGACCTTTATCCAGAGCGGCTTCCGAGATATTCCAGCCTTGATTTCGCATTTGGTTCACTGCCTCAAGTATTCCGGGAAGGTTATA
>CAYTXN010000419.1:0-3031 GCA_964441195.1 uncultured Limnohabitans sp. | reverse complement strand
TAAAATTTTTTATGAGATCGGCAAAGATTATAGGAAGTAAACCGTTTCTTTTGCTTTTTTAACAATCAAACCTATAAATAAACTATGAGCAAGAAGGATTCTCTTTTTCTGGGAGTTGATGTCGGAGGAACTCACCTAAAGATCGGATTAGTCGACAAGGAAGGCAATATGCTTGACTTCCAAAAAGAAGATACTACGTCTTACAGAGATCATTCTGAAGGCTTTGGAAAGTGTTTTATTGATGGTTTAGGTAAATATTTGGAAAAATACCCTGAGGTTGAAAAGGTTGGTATCGGCTTGCCGGGGATGATTTCAAAAGATAGGACCACCCCACTCGAAATTCCTGCCATCCCAGATCTTAATGGCTTTCCCTTGAAAACTGGGTTGTTAGAGAAATATCCTAAGCATGAGTTTTTCATGGAAAATGATGCTGCAGCAGCTGCCATTGGTGAGTTTTACTATGGCAAAGGTGACGTAGCAGAAAATTTCCTCTTCATCACCATGGGCACAGGTATTGGAAGCGCGTTGGTTTTGGAAGGTCAGGTTTTCAAAGGTTCACGTGGAAATGCACTCGAAATGGGGCATATGCTTTCCCGAGGAAATGCCGGATTGGAAACTTTGGTCGGCAGAAAAGGAATTCTTCGAATCATGGAAAACTTGATTTCGGCCTATCCAGAGAAGGCTGGTGAATTGATCGGTAAAGAACTTGGCACCCACTTGTTGGTAGATACAGCCAAAACCGGAAATGAGGTTTCTCTAATGGTATTCAAAGAAGTTGCACAGATTCTCAGTGAGTCGATCGTGTCAACTGTAAGAATTCTCGATGTGACGGATGTATATTTTGGAGGTGGAATTTCAGCAGGATTGGAATTTATGATGCCAACCATCGAGTATAATACCCGTAAGTTTTTGACTCCTTATTACGTAAAAGATCTTCGACTGAAAAAAGCAACACTGGAAAATAATGCTGGAACATTAGGTGCAGCCGCGCTTTGCTTTATGGGTTCAGGGTTGTAACGTTAACCTCTGATACCTTGCTAATAGCATTCATTCGAAAAAGAACTCTAAGGGGTTCTTTTTCTATTTCTACTCCTTCACAATCCCCGCTTGGTTCAATGAAATAGAAGAAAAAGCTTTGGCTTTTATCAACCAATTCCACTCGATCCGGTCTTCCAAAAGTCTTGATCAAAGCTTGATTATCAGCACCTAAAAAAGTGTTTTTGACCGCTTGAAACGCTTCAAGTTCTTGCATTCTCAATCCCTTGCAACCGTCGCGGTCAGATTTCCAGTTCTCAAGGTTTACATTTCCCGCATCCAAGGGACCACTGCAGGAATAGAGTGTCAAAACAAAAACGAAAGCGATCAGGAAATTAATTTTTTTCATACTTATAAAATCAAGCAGTAAAGATGGCGGCAATTCTTGAGGCTTTCACAAAATTAATGGAATGAAATCTTCTTCTAAAAGACAGATATTTCGGCAGATCATTGAATTTCATTGGATTGGAAATTTCCCGAAAGTAATTGTCAGAGATATCACTTTTTTGAACACATTTTTAGCCCTATCGGTTTACCCAAATCGGTTATATTAGCGAATTCAATCACTCAAACTTATGTATTACAGATTTGGAAAAGCATTTTACTTTCTCAGTATCCTGCTTTTTGTTTTCTTCCTTTTGTACTTCTATTCTGCACTTCCTGAGACAGTTGGATTAAGTATTGATGAAAGTGGTTCAATAAACAGAAATTGGGAAAAAGGGTCATTCTTCTACGGAATGATTGCTGCATTCGTGATTTTCAATGCAATCATCCTTTATCCACCCAAGTCACTGGAAACGAAATCCAACAAGAAACTACACCGGATTTTCCCGATCGGCGATCCATATCGGGACTATTTTCTGGCCTGGTTTTATTCTTTTGGAGGTGTTGTCAATATGAGTTTGGCACTTTTGGTGTTTTTTGTTCACTCAATCAACAATCAGGAAGAAATCGCCACGAGTCAATTTACCTTTTTCTTTTACCTGATGCCTGCATTTTTGGTAGTTTGGGTGATTGGATTGTTTGTACTGCTGATCGGAAAATTCAAGCAGGTTCAAAAAGGAGTATAATTAAGCATTATGGCAGAACCATTCAACTATACAGAAGACAGTATCAAATCCTTGGATTGGCGGGAACACATCCGACTCCGCCCGGGAATGTATATCGGAAAATTGGGAGACGGAAGTGCCCAAGATGATGGAATTTATGTCTTGGTGAAGGAAATTCTTGACAATGCCATCGATGAACACATGATGGGATATGGACGGACGATCGATGTCAAAATCTCCGAGCATAAAGTTGAGATCCGAGATTATGGTCGTGGGATTCCCCTGGGAAAAGTTATCGATTGCGTCTCTAAAATCAATACGGGGGGAAAATATGATTCCGGAGCTTTTCAGAAATCTGTTGGATTGAATGGAGTGGGTACCAAGGCGGTAAACGCACTTGCGGATTTCTTCCGAGTTCAATCTTTCCGGGAAGGTCAAGTTAAGATGGCTGAGTTCGAAAGAGGAATTCTAGTAAATGATCCAGCTATCGGACCTTCCAATGATAGAAATGGTACCAAAGTGGTTTTTTCGCCGGATGCTTCCATTTTCAAAAATTACCACTTCATCCCAGAATATCTCGAAAATCAGATTTGGAACTATGCCTACCTGAATGCTGGTCTGACTATCAATTTCAATGGTAAAAAGTTCTTCTCTGACAGAGGACTCTATGATTTGCTTTCCAATAAGGTAGACGAAGAAAGTATTCGTTATCCGATTATTCATATCAAAGGAAATGATATCGAGGTAGCGATTACGCACTCAGGATCTTATGGTGAAGAATATTATTCCTTTGTCAATGGGCAGTATACCACACAAGGAGGAACTCACTTGGCTGCATTCCGAGAGGCTATTGTCAAGACAATCCGGGAATTCTACAAGAAAGACTACGATGCCTCAGATATCAGACAATCAGTCGTAGCAGCGATTGCTGTTCGTGTTCAGGAACC
>CAYTXN010000418.1:0-3033 GCA_964441195.1 uncultured Limnohabitans sp. | reverse complement strand
ACCTTCTGTAGGTTGGATCCTATAAAATTTCCCTGTTTGTAACCTTTACCATAAGCCCCAATCACAATCAGATCAGCGGATGCATGTTTGGCTACTCGCAGAATTTGCTCATGGGGAACTCCGATTTTGACAATCTGTTCTATTTGGGCTTTGGCTGGTGCTACAGATTTAATATATCCAGGTAGAATTTCGATAGCCTCTTGACGCTCCTCTATCAATTGGGGATATTTTTCCTTTGCAGCATCTGATAACAGATCCCAATCAATTTCGGAGGGAATAACAGTAACACAGACTATTCTTGCTTGACTTTTATCGCAAATCCGCTGTGCGGTCTGTAGGGCTGCAAGTGAATATTCTGAGAAGTCGAATGGAACTAAAATAGTTTTCATGGATCAGTCTAATTAGTAGATCCTAAATTTCCAGATTACTTCTTAAAATACACTTGTGAAAAATCAGCCAAAAACCTGATAAATATTAGGAAATTCATTTGGATTCATAGAGATAGCTCCATCTTAATATCGCAACGGCTATATACTCCACATTCTGTCGAAACTTCACGAAAGCCTAGTTTTTTGTAAAGATGAAGGGCTGCTGCTAGCTTGGTGTTGGAGTAGAGAACCATTTTGGAAAAGCCCATTTCCTTCGCTTTTTCCAAAATGGCATTTCCGAGTTGGAGCCCCACTCCTTTCCCTTGGGAATTTGCCTGCACTCCCATTTTTATCATTTCGCAGATTGATCCTTCCTTAGGAATCAGTCCAACAGTACCGACAATTTCATCTTCAACTTTTGCAAAAATAATTACTCCTCCATTGCCAAGAATGGTGTTTTCGGGCTGCTCCAATTGCTCGATATCGAAGGGTTCAAGCGTGAAATACTGCGTAACCCAGGCTTTATTGATGGATTCAAAATAAGGCTGATACTCACTGGAAAAAGGTATTATTTGAATAGGTACTGAATTGGACATAAAGAATGAATAGAAAACAGACATCGCGAATTTGTGTATAAAAGCCCAAAAAACGGAATCAAAATCAGTAAAAACCAATAAAATTTTAAGGCTAAAATCTCACATCTGAAACGGGCACAATCTAACTTTCTATACCCAAATCCAAAAACAATGAAAGCCGTAAATTCCCTAATTCTTGCCGCTGTATTTTTGATGAGTTGTCCGCTTTTGGCTCAAAAAAAAGAGAAAGAGAAAGAAACGATTCACCTGAGTCAGGAGCTTTCCAATAATTCCACTCCAATTAAAGTGAAATTCGGGACAAATATCACCAAGCCCAATATGAGCGCAGGCCCCTATCGAATCATTGAGGCAAAGGATAAATGGCCAAAGAATAAATTCAAATCAAATTTTTGGGGAACAAAATCATCGCTGGAAAGCAGTGATGATTTTTCATTTATCGTGGAAAATGGTCAGGGAGAAACTTGCCTGATCGAATACCTAAAGAAAGTATCGAAGGAGGAAAAATCAGCATTTCCTATCGGAGAATTTTATTTCGGAGAGGATCAGGTATTAGCATTTGAAGCATCAATTTCCATTTTAGCTTTTTCGATCGAAGATAAAGACCCTTGGCTCTACAGTGAAGCCACTTCACTGAACGAGAGTGGAGAATACATCCGAAAGCAGGGCATCAGCTCGAGGGATAAAATGCTGCGGATCGAAGAAACAGACTCAAATTTGGCAGGGGGAAAGCAACGGGAATTACCTGCTTACGGCTGGGAGGTTTTTGACGAAAATGCCGGAATCGCAGCTATTCAGTTCAAAGGACCGGGTATGATGGGATTCAACCAATACCAGATTTGGCTAAGGAATGATTTGGATGACAAAACCAAGTTGAAACTGACTGGAATATTTATGGCCCTGATTCATCATTCACTCAAGAATACAATATATTAGGGAGGTAAAACCACTTCGAAAAAACAATGAAAACCCTTCTCAAAACATTTACTGTCGTAATTCTTGTCTTTTGTTCTTTTACACTTTTTGCTCAAAGTCCGGAAGAAAAACTCAAGCAACTCGGTTTGGAACTTCCTGAAGTCGGTCAACCTATCGCTAACTATGTCAAATGGAGGCAAGTAGGCAACTTGCTTTACCTCTCCGGCACCGGGCCCAAAATCTATGGTAAAGTCGGAGCAGATCTAACCACCGAGCAAGGATATGAAGCCGCTAGGGCTACCGGATTGGAAATCATTGCTGTTCTCAAAGCTGCTACAGGCGATCTGAGCCGTATTAAACAGTTTGTAAAAGTATTGGGAATGGTCAATGCCACTCCGGAGTTCACCGCTCAGCCTGCTGTGATTAATGGCTTTTCGGATCTGATGGTAGAGGTCTTTGGAGAAAAAGGCAAACACGCACGATCTGCAGTAGGTATGGGTTCATTGCCAAATAATATGGCTGTGGAGATTGAGGTGATTGTGGAATTGGAGGACCAGTAGGCAGTTTACAGTTGCAGTTTGCAATTGTCAATGCTAAAACTGATCACTGAGACTAAAAACTCATCACTGAAACAAACTTCCCTGAAAAGCATGGCCTTCCAATTCCAGGAGGGCCTTTTTCTTGTCCAAGCCGCCGGCATAGCCAGTCAGATTTCCATCGCTTCCAAGCACTCGGTGACAAGGAAGGACGACTAAAATCGGATTTGCTCCAATTGCTGCTCCCACTGCACGGATGGCTCCGGGGTTTCCTAATTTTTTGGAAATTTTCATATAAGTCGTCGTCTGTCCAAAAGGAATACTCCCCACTTCCAACCAGACTTTCCGCTGAAAATCCGTCCCTCCCAACCCGATCGGCATATCAAAAGTCGTTCTTTCTCCGGAAAAATACTCTTCCAGCTGCTGTACCGTGCCAAGTAGAACTTGATCTAGTATCTCTCCGTCGGTTTCCTCATCGGTAAACTTCAGCTCAGAAAGGCACCCTTCACGGGAGCTGATTCGGATATTTCCAAAAGGAGATGAGATGATGGCCATAGAGGGGAAAAGGTTATTGGTTATTGGTTATTGGTTATTGGTTATTGGTTATTGGTTATTGGTTAT
>CAYTXN010000417.1:0-3037 GCA_964441195.1 uncultured Limnohabitans sp. | reverse complement strand
AAATGAACATGGGTGAAACCGTGAAAGAATTGAAAGAGCAGGATTTTGGAATCGACACCTATGGTGGAGGAGCTGGGAGAAGAGAAGGATCAAGAGACGGAGGCCGAGATGGCGGACGTGGTGGTGATCGATTCGGACGTGGCGAAAGAAGCGGTTCTGACCGTTTCCCAAGAGGCGAAAGAGAAAGCGGTGGTCGCTTCGAGAGAGGTGGCGAGCGCAGAGAGAGATTCGGCGATCGTAAAGAATTTACTCCTAGAGACGGAGAACGAAGAGGTGCTCCAAGAGAAGAAAGAACGCGCGATGCAAACATGACTCGTTTGTTCCTAAACCTTGGAAACAAAGACAGAATCCGTCCAAATGATATCGTAGGTGCAATCGCTGGAGAAACTGGCGTACCGGGCAAAAGCATCGGTGGCATCGACATCTTTGACAACTTCTCCTTCGTGGACGTTCCTCAGAAAGACGCAGAACATGTGATCAAAGTAATGAAGAACAACACAATCAAAGGAAAGTCCGTCAACATGGAAATTTCAAAAGGTTAATTTGTTTTAAGGTTAATAAGGTTTAAAGGCACTTTTCTCTCGGGAAAAGTGCTTTTTTTGTGTCCTCATCTTTCACTTTCAGCATGCAGCTTTTTTTTCAGGAAAAAATAGAACTCCCCATCACCCATCTCGACGAGGAAGAATCTCGGCATTTGGTCAAGGTGCTGCGCAAAAAACAAGGTGACTCAATCCTTCTGACAAATGGAAATGGACAGGTCTTTGATTGTGTGATCTTAGAAGCAAATCAAAAAAAGACCAGCCTGAAAATCCTGACTTCAACTGAAGTTCCTGAGGACGAATTTCACATTCACCTCGCAATCGCTCCAACCAAAAGTCCTGACCGAATGGAGTGGATGGTTGAGAAAATCACGGAGATCGGATTTCATGAATTGACTCTTTTGGAGACGATGAATTCCGAACGGAGCTTTTTGAAAACAGATCGCCTGCATAAAAAAGTAATTTCAGCCTGTAAGCAAAGTTTGAAATATCGAATTCCGACTTTGAATCCGACTACCAAACTATCTGTCCTTTTCAAATCAAAAGAATTTGAGGGTTTTCAGAAATTCATTGCTTATGTAGATGAGGCTCATGAAAATCATCTTTTGGATGTGGCAATGCCGAAAGGAAAGTATCTGATTTTGATAGGCCCGGAAGGAGATTTTGATCCAAAAGAAATCAAAGAAGCTATTCAGGCAGGATTTCAACCTGTTTCACTGGGAAAAAGCCGACTTCGAACCGAAACTGCTGGAATAGCCGCAGTTCAAATGCTTCAGGTACTAAACCGCTGAATTTATCGTTCTATTCTCGATGTAGATTAAAGTAATCCTTGAAGTAACCAAGCAATTTTTTAACTTAGATATCAAAGAAAACCCTCCAAAGGTTTCGAACCCTTGGAGGGTTATTACCATTAAGAAAAACTGCTGTGCCATACAAAGAGCGAGAAATAGAGAAAAAATACTATTCCATTGGGGAAGTTGGGGAAATGTTCAAAGTTGCGCCTTCCTTGATTCGCTACTGGGAAGGTGAGTTTGATATCATTCGTCCCAAAAAGGACAAAAAAGGCAATCGCCGCTACACCAAGGACGATATCCAAAAGATCCGATACGTTTACCATTTGGTGAAAGAAAAGGGATATACCCTTCAAGGTGCGCAGGAAGTAATAGCTGCAGGCAAAACTCAAGGCTTTGACAAGGTAGCAGCGGTTCAGAAACTTCAGGAAATCAAGGACTTTTTAATCAATCTGAGGAATGAACTTAAAACCCGAAACGGATCCTGAAAGTCTTCGCTATCATTTAGCACTTTCCCAGGCACCAAAAGTAGGCCCTGGAGTTTTTAAGGCAATTTTAGCTTATAGCGGGTCAGCAAAAGCATTTTTCAATCTAACCAAAGGCAAAGCTTCGAAAATCCCACGTGTGGGAGAAAAACTTTTAGCAATTCAAAAACAAGCCGAATCCCTCCTTGGCAAAGCTGATGACTTGATCAATCTGGCTGAGAAAAAAGGATTTAAAATCATCGTTTCTACTGACTCAAACTTCCCTTCCCGACTCAAAATGCAGGAAGACGGACCGGTGATCTTGTTTATTCAAGGCAATGGAGAATTGGATTTTGAGCGAAGTGTGGGAATCGTCGGAACCCGCAGTGCTACAATGTATGGGAAATCAATTACCCGGAAAATCGTCGAAGACCTCCTGCCCTATCAGCCTGTAATTGTTTCCGGTTTGGCCTATGGCATCGACATCGAAGCGCATCGGGCAGCGCTTCATGCTGGTCTTCCTACGATAGCTGTGATGGGTTCGCCGATTACGCAGATTTATCCAGCTGTTCACAAGAAAACCGCTGAGCAACTTCAGGAAACAGGAATTTTAATGAGCGAATATGCTCCGGGAAGCACGATGGTACCGGGAAATTTCCCTGCAAGAAATCGGATCATCGCGAGCCTTTCAGATGCTTTGATTGTGGTAGAAGCTGCTGAAAAAGGTGGAGCTTTGATTACAGCTGAAATCGCTTATTCCTATAACAAAGACGTGTTTGCAGTACCGGGAAACCTTCAATCACCCTTTTCCGAAGGATGCAATCATCTCATTCGGAAAATGAAAGCATCCATCTACACAGGTCCGGGAGACATCGCCGAGGCATTATTTTGGAGCAAGCCCGGAGAAGAAAAGATCAAGAAACCAGAATTGGATTTGGCAGGTCGGGATGAAGAAGATACTGCTATTTTAAAACTACTATTGGAAAAAGGGGAATCTGAAATCGACCAAATCAGCTATCAGACAGAAATTCCGCTGGGTATGCTTTCCTCCAAACTTTTATCACTAGAATTCGAAGGAATTGTAAAATCACTTCCGGGGAAGAAGTTTAAATTATTGGTTTAGACTGCTTGACTCAACCTTCAAAAATTTCTTCCAAATTAAGCTGGAATCCATCCATACAAGCAGAACCAACTGTATCTCCAGAAACAAACAATCTGGAGGATTGATATTTTCCATCTACGA
>CAYTXN010000416.1:0-3049 GCA_964441195.1 uncultured Limnohabitans sp. | reverse complement strand
CTTGTCATTACTTTTGGGAGGACGGAAAGCAGCTGAAAGCCTGGTCTGATATCAATCGATTTGCAGATGAGGTGGAAACCAAGTTGGGCGAACCGGCAAGGCATATACGTGAATCACTGAAGCGTTCTGCTTTTATATATGATCATTTGGCGCCGCTATTTATGCATCGGTCGCTCCACAAGTTTGGCACTTGGACGAATCCTCAAGCGCTAAAATCCTATTTGAAAATGGGTAAGCTCGGGATTTTTTCTACCATGAATAAAGCCAACGAACGACAGTTTAGCAATCCCAAATTGGTGCAGCTTTTCAATCGATATGCCACTTACAACGGTTCAAATCCTTATGAAACACCTGCCACGCTGAATATCATTCCTCATTTGGAGTTTAATATCGGTGCTTTTTTTCCAAAAAGGGGGATGCACGATATCACCATGAGCATGTACAAATTGGCGCTCTCACTAGGAGTGAAATACCATTTCAAAGTTCGCGTGGAGGAGATCTTGGTGGAAAATGGAAAAGCTGTAGGAGTGCTGGTTCAAGGCAAAGAAGTCAAAGCGGATATCGTAGTGAACAACATGGACATGGTCAATGCCTATAAGACCATTTTGCGCAAGCAAAAGCAGCCCAAACTGCTTTTAGACCAGCCGAAGTCCAGTTCTGCGCTGATTTTCTATTGGGGGATCAGGGAGAATTTCCCGGAGCTTGATCTCCACAACATCCTTTTCAGCGAAGATTATAAAACCGAGTTTGATCACATCTTCAAAAAAGGAACGATCTACGAGGATCCAACAGTCTACATCAATATTACCTCAGTCTATAAACCTGATGATGCTCCGGCTGGCTGCATGAATTGGTTTACCATGATCAATGTGCCTAATAATCAAGGTCAAAACTGGGATCAACTGATCGCTGAGGCTCGAAAAAACATCATCTCAAAAATCAACCGAATTCTTAAAACTGATCTGGAGCCACTGATCGAAGTAGAAGAAATACTTGATCCTAAGACTATCGAATCCAAAACCTCCTCAGCCCAAGGCGCATTGTACGGTAATAGCTCAAATAACAAGTTTGCTGCATTTCTGCGTCACGCTAACTTTTCGTCTGAAATCAAAAACCTGTATTTCTGCGGTGGATCGGTTCATCCGGGAGGGGGGATTCCGCTGTCTTTATTGTCGGCTAAGATTATGACGGAGATGATTGACCAGTAAGCAGTAGGCAGTATTCAGTAAGCAGTAGGCAGTTTGGTAATTCATAATGAGAATTGACCTTTTAAACGGTTTAGTTTATTTGTGGTTAGCTGATCCAAATTTTTCTGGGTTAGCAATCATAAACCCTATTAATTTTCCAACTTCTTTAACTTCATCCAGTAAACTTTCTGAAAGTTCTGGTGAAATATATCCACAGTGTTTTGCAAAACTAATCCAGATTTGAGTTTCGGTATTTTCCATATCTGCATCAGAAAGTTTTGAAATAAAATGGGCTGAATATCTTCTTTTCCGATATCCTTCACCAAGATTTACACATACGGATCTACTAGATCGTCTTATTTGATCTGTCAGAGAATATGTTTCTTCTTTCGGGAAGGATTTACTTATTTCAAAAATATTCATGGCAAGTTTGAATGCCTTTTGGTAGCCTAAAAGATCAGTGAAATCCATAAGATCGATTGAAAAGTGAAAAATAACTTCCGGAATTTAAGAAAAATTAAGGCTCTATATGGAATACCGTGGGTAATCAAATTTTAGCTTACCAACTATGAAATAAATCATATTAATGAAGTTTTGGATATTTCTGTACCCTCTGGCTCTTTTTTTAGCGAGTTGAATTTTTGAATTTATTCCCTCCAAAATGCCATTGTTGAGATTAGTCTCTGAATAACTGACTACTCCGAACCAGTGAGCTTTCAATGTTTTAGCCGCTTGCATGAATGGAAAAATCTTTGATTCTTCCACTAAATCACACCAATAGGAAAGATAAGCCCCAGCCTCATCTTTGGTTTTGAATGACCATAATTCAGTAAAGAGTTCTTTAAGCCTGTAAGCATTGGCTATGCTAGGCAATAATTCGAGAATGTGGTATTTGTCTTCTTTAGCCTGTTCACTGAGGTTTTTGTTGTTTTTCAGAAAGGTGTACTTGTAACCTTTGAGCATTTCAAATTCCTTTCGTTCGAGTTTTCTCACCTTATCCATCGCTTCGTTGATCAGTTTGACCACATGGAATTTATCGAACGTGATGGAGGCATCCCTGAAGTTGTGCAGTATGCCCGATATGAACGCGGGAGACATGTCGATACAGGTCTGTTTGATCTGATTTTTTTCACATCCTTTCCCTTCAAGGTGCGTGGCTATGGCTTCTATGGTGTCGGCTCCTTTTCCCGGAACCGCATACACAACTCGTCGCTGCTCCATGTCAACAGCCACTGTGACGTAGGAATGGCCTTTCTTGGAGGAAGTCTCATCGATGCCCAATACAGTTACTTCGGACTGGTCATCTGCCTGATGTGCTTTCTCAACCCAGTAGGAAAACATATTCCAAAGCCGCTGTGGATACACATCCATGATATCGGCAGCCTTGGCTACGGGCATTTCAGACTCGATCAAAAGCATGCTGAAGGCTTCAAACAATAGCGTAAAACCACTTCCGGGCCGAGCCCAAGGAACTTTAACCGTCTCTGTTTTCCCTTCCGAGGTCTGAACTCTGGGAACCCGAGCATGTAAAAAGCATTTATGCTGGAAAAAATTAAGATGCTGCCAAGTTCTTTCCACCGTATCATGGGTTTTGCCTCCAGGAAACTTGAATCCTTTTTCAAAATCAAGATAAATGTCAATTTGACCTTGAAGCCCTGCCGAAGGCTTGATCATCTCTATCTTGGATACATACCAGGGCTTCTCTAAGCCCAAGGCCATCTCGAAAATCTGATTGCTGTTCATGAAACAAAATTAAAAAATATTGTATTTTTAGTTTCAAGTTACCCACTATAATTCATCTAGAGCCGATTTAAATCCAAAACTCAAAACCTATGAAATTTAAACTATTTGCAGCTGCCTTG
>CAYTXN010000415.1:0-3056 GCA_964441195.1 uncultured Limnohabitans sp. | reverse complement strand
ATTTGTTGATTGATTGGTGTAAAATAAGGATTATAAGATCCAGGAATAACCGCCTCGATACTGGTATTTCCAACTTGGTTTTTGATAGGTAGGTTTTCCGAAAACCTGACCTCTTTGGAATCTGAAAAACTGAGGGAAGAACCAAGGCTAAATTGTAACCCACTGGACTGAATAACAGGAATAAGAAACCAAGCAGCGATTGTTTCTACCCAATTATCATCTTCAAAAAAACTCTTTTGAAAAAGCACTTTCCCTATCCAACTATTCCCAGTTTCTCTGCCAAATGAACTTCGGAAAGTGACAGGATTGATTGGTTGAGTTATACTGGCCAAAGTGTACAAATAATTTTCTCGATCTACGGAGACAGCTAAATTCAGTCTTGCGGGAAGTTTCTGGCTTAGTTCAGCTCCGTAGGTCAATTCCTGGCTTTCCCAAAGGGAAGAATTGGCCAAACCAATCCGCATAAAAACATCTGTACCAGATTTAATAAAACTTGATTTCAGTCCCGCTTGAGCAAGTAAAACTGAAGCATTCTGATAATTTCTAAACTCAGTCAAAAAACTTGGTTGAAGCAAGGCTGAATGATAAAAGTCTGCCTTCGCTTGAAATCCAAGATATTCCATAATCTGAGTATCCGAATAGTACGTTGACTGGATACCAATGTGTGGAGCGGTATTTAGCTGAATTTCATTCTTCAGCTTTAGTGCTGACTCATTATCAGGGTATTGATCTAAGATTTTGTTAAGGTAAAAATAGGAACCACTTGGTTTTCCACCAGTCCAATAATTGATTTCCGCCAATTTTTGAAGTGCTTCTGGATTATCAGCTTGTAGCAAAAGAAATTCTTTTAGAATTTCCTCACTTTCCTTCAACTCATTCAGCTCAAAAAGTATTCTCCCAAAGTCCAATTTGATCCAAGGAAGTGAAGGATAGGACTGAACTGACTGGCGGAAATAGGCTTTTGTTTGCTCGAAGTCCTTTGACCAATACAGGGCCTGACCTTTTACGCGGATCACATTTTCATCGCCTGGATGTGCTTTTTCAAGAATATCCAAGATTTCTAGGGCTCCTTTGATTTGCCCTTGATTCAATTGCGTCTTGGCAATGTTCAATGAATCATAAAAATTTTGTGATTGCCCAAATGCCTGGGGAATTAAAAAATTGATTAACAAAAGATTCACCAGTAGCCATAATTTGAAGATTGGCCTTTCAAATAAAAACTGAGCAATCTTCATTAAAATAAAGGTGGTCTTAGGATAGGTGGATTTCTGTCCTAAACTACCTAAAAAAGTCCTATTTCGAAATTAAGTATTTTGATCTTTCATCTGATCGCTATCCCAAGCATGGTCATTGAGCGAAAACTTCCTGGAAAGCTCTCCGCCAAGCATTGCTTCTTGAATCTCAATTTCTTTTTTGACTTTGCTGATGTATTCCTTTTTGTTGTTTTTGTAATTGACTAACACTCTCAGCGCCTGCTCGTCGTATTCTCGGAATTGATGGGCCAGTCGACTAACGGTGTAAGCTCTAAATCCAAGTTTTGTCAACACATCAACTCCCATTCGAATGGAAGTATCCAAATGTTCTCGGTAAATATTCCGGATTCCCACTTCCATGAGTTCATAGGCATCAAATCTGTTTTCAGCCCGAATTAGCACTTCCAAGTTTGGAAAGTGCTCCTGACATATTTTGATAATTCGTTTGCTATGCTCCGTACTTGCGATAGCTGAAACAAGGATTTTGGCTTCCTCAGCACCCGCAGATTCCAGTAAATCAATTCGTGTCCCATCACCATAAAAAACCTTGAATCCCATTTTTCTCAGATTTTCAATTCTGTCCGGATCGGAATCAAGAATAGTGGCTTCCACCCCGTTGGCACGGAGAAATCGTCCAATTGTGGAACCGAAATTACCGAACCCCAGCAATATGACTTGATTCTTACTATCAATCGGGTCAGGGTCAATTTCCTTTTTACCGTCAGGTTTTTCCAGCTTTTTAAAGATTGTTTTTTCAAGAAATACCATCAAAATCGGGCTCAATGCCATGCTCAAAGCCGTCACTGCCATTAATAAATCTGTGATTTCTTTTGAAAAAATTTCCAGCTGAAAAGCAAAGGAATAAGTCACAAAAGAAAACTCACTGACCTGAGCAAGGCCTATGGCGAAGTTTAGATTTTCTTTAGTTGAGAGTTTTTTGGAAAGACCAAGTCCATAAAGTACCAAGGCTTTAATCGCCATCACTCCAAGTGTAAGTGAAATTACTTTGACAGGGCCACTTCCGATCAGGTCGAAGTTGATGGTGGCGCCAACTGCCATAAAAAACAAGCCGAGCAAAAGCCCTTTGAAAGGTTCAAGGTCAGTTTCTAAGGCATGTTTGTAAGGTGAATTTGCCAAAACAACCCCGGCAAGAAATGTCCCCAAAGCAGGGCTGAGTCCGACTAACTCCATCAAAAATGCGATTCCCGTAACTATTAGCAAAGCTGCAGCGACAAACAATTCCCTAAGCCGTGTTTTCACAACCAATTGCAAAAGAGGACCAAATGCATATCGACCGAGCAAAATGACTGCTCCAATTGCCAAGAAAATAAAGGCAGTCTGCATCCATGCAGGGAAATCCTCCAAAAAACTAGTATGCTCTTGGTTGCCAATTTCTGAACCCTGACTTATTGCTAAAAGTGGTAGAATTGCCAAAATGGGTATCACTGCAATATCCTGCATAAGCAACACCCCAAAAGACATTTTTCCATCTTTTGTGTCCAATTGGTGTTTTTCTTTTAGCGATTGCAGCACAATGGCTGTGGAAGATAGAGCCATAGAAAGTGCCACTGCGACACTGATGTTCCAATTCACTCCAAGAGAAACACCCAATCCAAAAAGTAATGCGGAAGTAATCAAAACCTGAGATAGACCAACTTTCAAGATCAGGTCTCGCATTTTCCAAAGATTTTTTGGTTCGAGTTCTAAACCAATTAAGAAGAGCATCATCACCACACCAAACTCCGTCCCATGCATGATATCCTGTCCCTCTGTTTCATTGGAAATGAATTTCAAAACATAAGG
>CAYTXN010000414.1:0-3061 GCA_964441195.1 uncultured Limnohabitans sp. | reverse complement strand
GATCAAAAATGATCTACCATGATAAAAAAGGTGGTGAAAATGAATGGAGAAAGCACCATCAGTCCGGAATTGCTCGGGATATTTGGATGTACGACGCTGCCAAAAATGAGCACACCATGCTTACCAAATTCTATGGTGAAGATCGAAATCCGGTCTTTTCACCGGACGAATCTGAGATTTTTTACCTGAGTGAAGCAAATGGAAGCTACAATGTTTATAGTATGCCTGTAGCAAATCCTACCCAAACGTCAGCACTAACTAGTTTCTCAGGATTTCCAGTTCGATTTCTTTCGATTTCGGATAATGGCTTGATGAGCTTCAGCTTTGACGGAGAACTTTATACCTTGAAAAAAGGAGAAGAGCCGAAAAAATTGGAAGTATCGATCGCAACTCAGTCGATCTCAAATCCTGATAATTTCATTGCAATCAATGGTGGAGTGCAGGAAATGTCCCTTTCTCCTGATGGGAAAGAAATAGCATTTATCGCTCGGGGAGAGGTATTTGTTACTTCAGTAGATGGCTCTTTGACAAAAAGAATCACTAATACCCCAGAGCAAGAACGTTTTGTGGAGTTTGCTCCTGATGGGAAATCTGTCGTGTATTCTTCAGAGAGAGGCGGTAAATGGCAGATCTTCCAAAGTACAAGAGTTCGTGCCGAAGAACCGTTTTTCTTTGCATCCACATTGATCAAAGAGGAATCCTTGATTACACTGGAAGCTGATGCCTATTTGCCTAAATTTTCTCCAGACGGAAAAAAACTGGCTTATGTGGAAGGACGCAGAAGTTTGAAAGTCTTGGATTTGGCAGCTAAGACTTCAGTGACTTTGATGGGTCCAGATTTATTGTTCCACATGCGAGATGGCGATCAATATTTTACTTGGAGCCCGGATAGCAAGTGGCTTTTGGCGAGCTTTAGACCGACCATGACCAATTCCGAAGTCGTTCTTTTGGATGCCTCAGGAAAGGAAAGCATGCGTAAACTTACTCAAAGTGGCTATTCTGATACGAATGCCAAATGGGTTAATGATGGGAAGCAGATGATCTGGTTTACTAATCGTGACGGCTTGAGAAGTTATGCTACAAGTGGTCGCAATGAGAATGATGTGTACGCGCTATTTTTCGATCAGGCAGCTTGGGACAAGTTTCGATTGAGCAAGGATGAGTTTGATCTTTTGAAAGAAATCGAAAAAGGAAAAAAGACTGCTGAATCAACAGACAAATCAAAAACCGATAAGCCAGAAGCAAAAGAGGTTAAGCCAATCGAATTCAATTGGGATGGTTTTGAGGAACGAAAGTCAAGACTTACAATCCATTCTTCCATCATGGGAGACGCTGTCCTTTCCAAAGATGGAGAAAAGCTTTTCTACCTCGCTCGATTCGAGAAAGGCATGAACCTTTGGAGTACCAATCTCAGAACCAAAGAAACCAAACAAGAAATTTCGCTTGATGCCAATTCCGGTCAATTGGAATGGGATAAGGATCAAAAAAATCTTTTCATACTTTCAGGTGGGAGTATCTCGAAGATCAATCCTGAGACCATGAAGAAGGAAAGCATCAAGATTGCAGGGGAAATGACTTTTGATAAAACAGCGGAGACGGCTCACCTTTTTGAGCACATTTGGCTCCGAACAAAGGGCATCTTTTATACGCCAGATATGCATGGTATTGACTGGAATGCCATCAAGCCGGAATACCAAAAGTACCTTCCTCATATCGGAAACAGCTATGAGTTTGCGGAGATGATATCCGAGATGATTGGTGAATTGAATGTTTCTCACGCCGGAGCGAGATATTCCCGTTCGATTCCAATGGCAGATGAGACCAGTGCTTTGGGTATATTCTTCGATTATGCACATACTGGAAATGGCATTAAAATCACTGAAGTAGTTAAAGGAGGTCCTTTGGATAAAGCAGATATAGCTGTAAAATCAGGAATGATCATAGAAAAAATAGATGGAGAACTGATCACACCTGAAATGGACTTTGCGAAGCTTCTCAATAGAAAAGAGGACAAATTCACGCTGATCGAAGTTCTTGATCCTGCGAATCAAAGCAGAAAGCAATATACTGTGAAGCCAATTTCCCTTGGAGCTGAAAACCAATTGCTGTACAAGCGTTGGGTGAAGAAAAACCAAGAGGAAGTGGAAAAGTTGAGCGGTGGCAAATTGGGTTATGTTCATATTCCTGGCATGAGTGACGGTCCTTATCGAAATGTCTATGAGGACATGATGGGTAAATATTTCGAAAAAGAAGGAGTAGTGGTTGATACCCGATTTAATGGAGGTGGTGACTTGGTAGCTGACTTGGCCATGTTCTTTACCGGCGAGCCATTTTTGACCTATGCTACTGCGGATAAGGTGGTAGGAGGAGAGCCGACGGCAAGATGGACAAAGCCAACGTTGGCGATGTTTAATGAAGCAAATTACTCAGATGGACATTGTTTTGCCTGCGGATATACTGACTTAAAAATCGGCAAAACCGTAGGTATGCCGACACCGGGTACGTGTTCGTTTGCAGGATGGGAAAGTTTACCTGGAGGAATACGTTGGGGTGCTGTTCCAATTTCTGCAAAAAATAAAGCCGGAGAATGGCTGGAGAACAATGAAACCAGACCACAATTTGAAGTGAAAAATATGCCTGGTAAAATTGATAAAGGTATTGATGATCAATTAGAAAAAGCTGTCGAAGAATTACTAAAGGACATCAAGTAAAACAATCAAAAAAACCCGACCATTTGGCCGGGTTTTTTTGCTTATGCACTTTAAGTTTTTTACTGATATTGTTTGGTATTCAGTGATTCATCGTTCTTGAAAAAAGAAGTAAGCTTACCAAAAGAGTTTTCGAAATAGCCTTCCAACATTTTCTTGATGATGAATGTTCTGTATTCGTCTTTGGAGACAATCGGGAAGTATTCGTGGCTTTTACCATACGATTTGTGACTTACAAATCCTTTTCGCTCGAGAATTCTCACGATGGTGGAAACTGTGTTGTATGCCGGCTTTTGCTCTGGCATTGGGGTTAGGATATCTTTCACGAAGCCTCGTTCAATATCCCAGAGGAT
>CAYTXN010000413.1:0-3066 GCA_964441195.1 uncultured Limnohabitans sp. | reverse complement strand
GATCCAGTCTCCGTCCCGATCCAGAAAAGTCCCGAAGTTCATCACTTCGCCCTTCACTGTCCGAGTGTATTTGACGGTGACGAGGTAACCAAGGATCATCACCGTTTTCCCCAGATGACTTTGTAGGTCTTTGGCTTTGATACCTTGAATGCTCTGGTCCTTGACGAGGTGAAAAGGGGAGTCCAGCGGAAACTCCAGAATATCAATCTGATCGAGAATTTCTTGCCGCACATCAGCATCTTCCAAGATTGGGATTTCGGGCTGTCGATTACCAAAAGAAAGTCCTCCCGAGCGAAAAAGCTCATTGGTGGAGGGAATAGCTTTCCTTTTGTTCAGAATAAAGTGTGCCTCCCAGAGGAGTTCCTGCTTGGTTTTCCCGGTAAAGCGAAAGCAAGTCATTCGGATCAGGATCAGGAGCTGCTCCAGACTGATCGCCACACGTGCCACAAAATCCGCCAAACCCAAAAAAGGACCATTTTCCCGACGCTCCACCAGAATCTTTTCCACCGTCGCTTTTTCCAAAAACTTCATGTGGATCAAGCCCAAGTACACGGTCTTTCCTGTGATGCGAGTCAGGTATTCGCTTTCGTTGATGTGTGGGGCTTGAATGTCAGCTCCATTCATTCGCAGCTCATGAATGTAGAACTCGGTGTGGTAGAATCCCCCGAAGTTATTGATCACTCCGACCATAAACTCCAGCGGGAAATAGGCTTTAAGATAGAGGCTTTGGTAGCTTTCCACGGCAAAGGAAGCAGAGTGGCCCTTAGCAAAGGAATACCCCGCAAAGCTCTCGATCTGATACCAGACTTCTTCGGCGATTTTGTCCTCCCGACCCATTTCCTTGCAGTTGCTGAAAAACTTCTCTTGAATCCGCTGAAACTCATCCTTGGAGCGCGATTTTCCACTCATTCCTCTTCGCAGCACATCAGCTTCTCCCAAACTCAGCCCTGCGAAGTAGTGGGCAACTTTGATCACGTCCTCCTGATAGACCATAATTCCATAGGTATCGGGCATGATTTCGGCCATCACAGGATGAGCTTGCTTTCGCCTTTCCTCATCGATATGCCTCAAGATATATTCACGCATCATTCCGGATCGCGCCACTCCCGGTCGGATGATCGAGCTGGCTGCTACGAGTTCTAGGTAGGTATCAGCTTTCATCTTGGAGAGCAGCATACGCATTGCCGGAGACTCCACGTAGAAGGCGCCGATCGTGTGGCCTGTTCGCAGCATTTTCTTGATTTTCGGATCTTTTTTAAACTTGTCGACTTCGCGGATATCGACTTTCACGCCCTGATTCTGATAGATCGTCTCGATGGCGGATTTGATATGTCCCAGTCCTCGCTGGCTCAGAATGTCAAACTTGTGTAAGCCGATATCCTCAGCGATATGCATGTCTATGTGGGCGAGCGGAAATCCCTTTGGTGGCATATCGGTCGCCGTGTAATAATGAATTGGTTTGTGGGAAATCAAGATCCCGCAGGCGTGAATTGTGAGATGTGAAGGCATGTTATGCAGCACCTCACTATACTTGATGATCAGCTTGCCAAATTGATCAGGCTCATAGCCTTCCTTGTTTGCAAAATGGATCAAAGACTCAATGTCTGACTTGGGCAAGCCGAAGACTTTTCCCAGTTCGCGGAAGACAGAGTTGTACTGAAAAGTGCTGTAGGAACCCAAAAGCGCCACATGTTCTTCTTTGCCCCGGTTGTATTTTTCGAAAATGTAATCCGTGACCTCATCCCGATCCGTCCAGCTGAAGTCGATGTCAAAGTCAGGAGGATTTTCCCGATAGAGATTGATAAATCGCTCAAAATACAGGTCCAACTCAATCGGATCCACATCAGTGATTCCCAAGCAATAGGCCACGATGCTGTTGGCACCCGAGCCACGACCCACGTGGTAGAAATTGCGGTGCTGCGCAAAAGTGACGATGTCGTAATTGATCAAAAAGTAGGATACAAAGCCCTTTTGCTGGATGAGTTCGAGTTCTTTGTCGATTCGGGAGCTCACTTCCGGCTGGAGATCGGGATAGCGATGGAGTGCCCCTTTGAAGGTTTCCTGTCGGAGAAAATCGAAGTCTTCCCAGTCCGAACCCAGAATATCGCGACGGTTTTTGACCGCCTGAAAATAGAACGAGAACTGACATTGCTCGAGTAGCTTTTGGGCGTTGACGAGGAGGTAGCTGTGGCTTTCGCAGCGGGAGACCAAGTCGGCATAGGTGTAGAATTGGTCTGTGGGGTCGCCCTGCGCTTCTTTTGGGAGTTTGCTCAGGAGCGTGTTTAGATCGATGCTGCGCAAAAGGCGATGCGCGCTAAACTGGACTTTGGATGAAAAGGTCGCGGGTTGGAGTAGAACGAGCTTCTCTTTTTTTCGAAACCAGGGGGAAGAAATCAGCCGATTGAGTTGCCCGGGATGTACGCCAATGAATTCATTTTCCCGCAGGGGAATAAGCTTGTCCGGCAGAGGATAGATGACGAAACTGTTTTCAAAAGCAGGAGCTTTGGAGTTAAACTCCTTTTTGTGGACGAGATGATCGGAGAGGTGCTTGTTGAGTTCATAGAATCCTTCCTGATTCCGGGCCAGACCGATGTACTGCTGTTGGGTTCCGTTGCGGAAGTCGATTCCGATCACGGGATGGATGCCTCCCTTTTGCGCAGCTCGGATAAAAGGGAAAATCCCCGCCGTACAGTTGATGTCGGTGAGGGCGAGAACATCGAGTTTTTTACCTTTCGCCTCAGCGATCAGCGCTTCCACAGACATCGTCCCGTATTTGAAGCTGAAGTGAGAATGGCAATTTAAAAACATGTACGATTTACGATTTTAGATTTACGAGGCTTATGAAAACCTTTGAGGTTTTTCATACCTCGAAGGTTTTGAATTTTAAATCTCAAAAGCGGAAATACGCTTCGCGAAATATGCGTTGCGAAATAAGCTTCCTGCAGAAGCGAGATAGTTTCAGCAAATGAGGCCTAAGGCTTGTGCTGTCCTGCTTCTCCAGAAGCTAGCGAATATAAATGTTAATTATTTTAACATTTATATGTTTATAAATTAGACAAAAGAATT
>CAYTXN010000412.1:0-3067 GCA_964441195.1 uncultured Limnohabitans sp. | reverse complement strand
GCTTTTCCCCAATTCTCCTCTTCTACGGCCATCCCCATCAAAGGCCCTTTGTAGAGGAATTCTATTGGATTGGACCCTGGAAATTGTTTGTACGCTTCGATGGCAGAGCTCAGGAATTGATCAGCCTTCTCCCGATTACCCAACTTCCAATACGCCCATCCTAAAATGCTATAGGAAGCACCGATATAGTAATGGCTATTCACTGATTTTGCCGATTCAAAAGCGGCTTCCGCATAAGCTAAGGTTTTTGCCAAATCGCCCTTTTTTCGCATGGCGAGTGCGATATAGGTTTTGCTGATAAGGAGTGAATCCATATCTCCTACATGCTCAATGTATGGGAGGCTATTTAAAAATGTCTCTTCTGCCAAATCATGTTCATTTCTCCACATTCTTGCAAATCCGGTTTTGGCCAATGCCCTTCCAATCAAGGCCTTGTTTCCGATCTCTAGGGCGGTCTCCAGTTGGAGCTTTAGCCTGTCGATCATGAAATCAGGAAGTTGATAATATCGGAAGCGCCTGAGGTCTGAGAGAAAAAGTGTTCCGTACAAGCGATTCTTTTGGGTAAGATTTCCAACTTTTTCAATAACAGGAATTACCTGACTGATGGTCTCATCCAATTCCGATACTCTATTTCCAAAATAATAGGCCCAAGCCAAATCCAACTGCAGTTCAATCCATTCTACTTTCCATACTTGATCTTTTGCCTCGCTGAATTCCCCAAGGATTTGCTTGGCATGGAGGTAGTTTTCGATCATTTTTGGGATATTTCGTGCGGCATTGAATGCCAATCCCTTTTTCCGGATAAGCTGGGCTTTTTTAATGATTTCTATTGGATCGAGATTGGCAAGTGCCTTATCCAATGTCTGAAGTGCCTTTTCTGTTTCTCCCAATAAGCTGTAAATCCCTCCAATTTTCTCTAAACAGTAATCCAATTCCTTAATTTGGACGCTGGCGTCTGTTTTTTTGAATTCATCAACAGCTTTAAGGTAAAGAGTCAGGGCCTCCCGATTGGAATAGTTTTGCTCGGCTTTTTCTGCTGCTTTTTGATAGTAATAGGAGGCTTTCGAAGTTTCTCCTCCCAGAGAAAAATGAAAAGCCAAGCTTGGCGACAATTCTTCGAGTTGCTCGGGGAAAATGTCTTCCATTGACTTAGCGGTCAGCAAATGAAGGGCCTTCCTTCTTGAAATCAAAAGACTTTGATAGGTCACATCATGGGTAATGGCATGCTTGAATATGTATTCAGCACGTTCCCTGTTTCGGATGAGCGTCTTTGTTTGCAATTCATTCAGAGATTGGTCTACATCCAGTTTTGCGGCCTCTTGGCCGATGACTAGTTTCAATATCGAATCCTGAAATATCCTGCCAATCACCGAGGCGTTCTGAAGGGTATGCTTGCTCGCGCCAGGGAGCCGGTCAATCCGCGCAGCAATCACCCCCTGAAGGGTATCCGGAACCTGGAGATCTTGAATTTTATCACTTACCGAAAATCTGCCGGATTCTAAGATCACCATTCCCGTTTCTATCAACGATCGAAGCAATTCTTCTAAAAAGAAGGGGTTGCCCTCTGATTTGGAAAGAATCATTTCCAAGGTTTGGGAGGGTAGGTTGTCTATTTTCAGAAGATTTTCCAATAATTCAGCACTTTGGTCGGGCGTCAATGGACTGAGTTCCAATTTTTCCGGACTGAGATTTTCTCGGATAAGATTTTCAATCCACTCAGAGATGTTTTCTTGAGTTCGACTGACGATCAAAAAGAAAACAGGGTGTTTTTTGGATAGGGGAAGGATGTGCTGAAGAAGTTGGATCGAGGAGGAGTCAGCCCAATGAAGATCTTCCCAAATCAAAATCAAGGGACGGCCTTGAGCCAATTGGGTGATCAATTGGGCGAAAGCTTGCTGCATTCTCGCTTGGATGGCAGACGGCATGACATCTTTAAAAATCTCCTCAAATTCCGGTTTTATTGGAAGTCCTCGAAGTCTCGACAGGTATGGCACCAACTGAGGAGATTTCGAAGGAAAATTTTGCTCAAGAAAACGCTCCAAAATATCTGATACAACATGAGGAGGGGTGTCTTTCTCTACGTTTAGAATATCATCCAAAAGGGAATTAACCAGTTTATAACTGACTGATTCTGTGTGTGCAAAGGCCCGTCCTTCAAACCATTGATAACGAACAGAAAACTTGTTCCGAAGTTCTGAAACTAGCCTGCTTTTTCCCATTCCTGCTTCCCCCAACAGGAATAAGACTCCACCATTTCCTCTTTCCAAATTTTCCAAACCACTCTCGATTCTACCTATATCCTTTTCCCGTCCAATGATGGGAGAGAAAAGTCCATCAAACCCTCTTTCTCTGGTTACTTTGTTTTTGATATCCTTGAGCAAATAGATTTGAACAGGTTGGGATTTTCCTTTGAGTGAAATAGGCTTCTGTGGTTCAAAATCAAAGTAGGGTTCAGTCAACTTAAAGGTAGTGGGACCGATAAAAATCTGTCCGGCTTCGGAAGCATCTTCCAATCTTGCTGCAAGATTGACGGCATCTCCCATCACAGAATACTGTTGCCTAGATTCCGAACCCAAACCCCCAGCTACCACCACGCCTGTATTGATGCCAAAGTGCATTCCCAAGCGAAGGCCCTGATCTTGGTTGAATTGTTGTAATGCATCCATCATTTCCAAAGCCGCTCTCAAAGCCATTTCAGCATCGTTTTCTCGGGCAATTGGTGCTCCGAAAAGAGCCATGATTTCATCACCGATAAACTTGTCTATGGTGCCGCCATATCTCTCGATGATCGGAACCAATACATTGAAGCAGCCATTCATGATTTCCCTGACTCGTTCTGGATCCAGTTTTTCAGAAAGGGCCGTAAAACCGGAAAGGTCAGCGAACATGACCGTTACCAGTTTTCGTTCATCTAAACTTTTTGGTTCCTGCGGGAGATTTCTTAGCGTAGCAAGCTTTTGCTTTAGCGGTTCCAAGGCCAAATCGACCACTGCATTTCCCAAAAGCTCACGCTGGGCTTCAAGTGATTTAATGGCTTGTTCGACTTGCTGAATCTCGTTCACCCGAT
>CAYTXN010000411.1:0-3071 GCA_964441195.1 uncultured Limnohabitans sp. | reverse complement strand
CTCATTTGCTGTCCGAACCCGATCCGATTTTTTCTTTTTGCAAGCAAATCATCGAAGAAACGGCAGACTTTGCAGTGGCTTACAAGCCTAATATCGCGTTTTTCGAAGCGCTGGGAGCGAAAGGATGGGCTACCCTCGAGAAAGTAGCTGAACTCATTCCAACCGATATTTTCACCATCGCAGATGCGAAGCGAGGAGATATCGGAAATACCTCCAAACTCTACGCAAAGGCATTTTTTGGGTCGATGGATTTTGATTCGATCACGGTGGCGCCGTACATGGGAAAGGATTCGGTGACCCCGTTTTTGGAGTTTGAGAACAAATGGGTGATCCTCTTGGCTTTGACTTCGAATGTGGGGTCGCTTGATTTCCAGTTGATCGAAGACAAGGCAGGCAAACCACTTTATCAGTCAGTGCTGGAAAAAAGCCAAGAATGGGGCAGTCCGGAAAACCTGATGTATGTAGTCGGCGCGACTCGTGGCGAATTGATTGGAGAGGTGAGAAAAGCTGCTCCCGAGCACTTTTTCTTGGTTCCTGGAGTAGGTGCCCAAGGGGGGAGCTTGGCTGAAGTTGCGAAATATGGGATGAATTCAAGCTGCGGACTTTTGGTCAATTCCAGTCGGGGGATTATCTATGCTTCTGGGGAAAAAGACTTTGCTAAAGTGGCGAGGAAAGAAGCTCAAAAGCTTCAGGAAGAGATGAAGGAGTTGTTGGAAAAGTATCTTTGAATTACAGCTAACCCTCCAAGGGTTTCGAACCCTTGGAGGGTTAGACTCTACCAAGCCTTGACTTCTAGTTCTGAATTCCCTAAATTCAATAAACTTTTAGTCTTTGAGAATGATGAACTTCAAAGAGGATTTTTTACAGCTGGTCTGGAAGTATCAATACTTCGACAAAAAATCACTGCTGACAACTGACGGTCAAAAGGTGCAAATTATGAACGTTGGCTTTCACAATCAAAGTGAAGGACCTGACTTCAGGGATGCGACCATAGTTTTAGATGGTGTTACATTACATGGACATGTGGAAGTCCATCGAATGGCTTCGGAGTGGAAGCAGCATGCCCACGGCGGTGATCCGGCATACAATTCTGTGATTCTTCATGTGGTATGGGAAAATGACCGAGAAGTCCTTCGAAATGATGGAACTTCACTTCCAACTATCGAGCTCAAAGGCAAAATCTATCTGGAAATCTGGAGGAATTACGAGCAAATGCTCGATTTCAAATCCGACCTTCCCTGTTCGCATGCCTTGGGAACAGTGCCCGAAATCATCCGCTTTTCTTCACTTGAAAAAGCGCTCGTGGAACGGCTCCAAGAAAAATCCCAATTGATTCTGACCATTCTTGATCAAACCAAAGGAGATTGGGAGGAGACGGCTTACCGTTGGCTTTTCACCTGTTTTGGATTCAAGATCAACAGTCAGCCAATGGGGGAATTGGCAGCTTTGGTTCCTTACAAAATCCTCCAAAAACACCGAACTCAAGTCTCAGCCTTGGAAGCTATGCTCCTGGGTCAGGCCGGTCTTTTGCCAGAGAAAACTGATGAACCCTATGCACAGCATCTGAAAAATGAGTATGATTTTTATCAGAAAAAATTTGGATTCACAACAACCATGCTCCGTCAGCATTGGACTTTTATGGGAGCTCGACCAACTAATTTTCCGACACTTCGGATCGCTCAGCTGGCGACGATTCTGTCCAAAGCACCCAACCTCCTGCAAGCAGTGATGGAAGACAGTCGGGAGTTTTCCGGTTTCAAAAAACTACTTCAGGTACCGGCTTCTGACTACTGGAAGTATCATTATTCCTTCGGTAAGCCTACCGAAAAAGTGGCTTCTAAAGGTATTTCTGGCAGTTCTCTGGAACTTTTGATCATCAATTTTGTGATTCCGCTGTGGTTTGCATACGGTCGGTACTTCGAGCAGCAGGAGTGGCAGGAGCGGTGCTTTGACCTGATGCAGACGATCCCCGCAGAGAGTAATTTCATCATCAGAAAGTATGGAGACAAAGGTTGGAAAGCTGAAAATGCCTTTGATTCTCAAGGCATGATTGGACTTTTCAGGACCTATTGTCAACCACAAAAATGCCTTTCCTGCAAAATCGGACAAAGTCTCCTGAAGGGCCAATCCAAATGAAGCTTTGCGCAAGCGAGTCATTTCCCGTACTTTTGCAGGCCAAAACCATTAAAATTTCATGGAAAAACCGGTAATCATTCTGGGAGCAAAAGGTATCGCTCATCCCGCGCTCGAAATCTTCAATAGCAATCAAGTCATCGTGTATGGCTTGTTAGATGAAGATCAGAGCCTTTATGGCACGGAGATCAACAATATTCCGATCCTCGGAAACCCCGAAGATGAAGGTTTCCTGAAGTTGATTGGAAAGAAAACTGAGGCATTTGTCGCAGTGGACGATGTGAAATACCGCAAGTTTCTGGTAGAAATGCTTATTGAAAATCGGAAAGTTCAACCTGTAAATGCGATTCATGAGCGAGCTTATGTCTCTACCGATGCTGCTTTGGGCCACGGAAATTTCATCAATGCTAATGTGACGATCGGTGCTGGCGCAAAAGTTGGAAGTCATTGCATTTTCCACACGGCTGCGATTATTGATCACAAAGCAGTTATTGAAGATTTCGTGCAGATTGGAGCAGGATCGATTATTAATTCAGAGGCAACGATCGAAGAAGGCGCATTTATTGGTTCGGGAGTTACGATCGTGGCAGGAGTGACTGTCGGCAAAGGTGCTCGTGTTGGTGCCGGGTCTGTTGTGATTGGTTCAGTAGGAAAAAATGAAACAGTTTTCGGGAATCCGGCGGCGAAGATAAAATAAGTACGATTTTAGATTTACGATTTACGAGGCTAAATCAAGTTTTAAAGCTTTAGCTCAGACATATCTGAAATTGAATAAAAAATATTGAATTAAGATTTCAGAATATTGAACACCGAATGATGAATTTCGAATGATGAAGTGAAGCATCTTAAACTTGTGCTGAGCGAAGTCGAAGCATCAAAAATCATAAATCAAAAATCCCCAACACCCTGCCGAAACAGGGCTCTAGTTATGGAAAACA
>CAYTXN010000410.1:0-3074 GCA_964441195.1 uncultured Limnohabitans sp. | reverse complement strand
TGAATTCATCTTGTGAGTTTATTATCACAGAAGATCAAAATGGCTTTTACTTTTCAAAGATCCCTGTTTTGAACTGTGATCAGTTTATGAAAGAAAAGTTGTTTTAGGATAGAGAAAAATTAATTCCTTACAATCTTTTGATGATCTAATCAGAACCTTTACACTTTTTCCCGATCCCCTTCTCGGGACTGTTACCTTTGTGCGATTCCGATCCTAAAGCTTATCCGTTTTATTCGGAATCTGACATTCAAACAAAGCATGGGAGAATTTTTATTAAATCAACGCTATACCAGTGCCGGCGAGCCTGAGTTGGGAGTAGGTATAGTGACTGAAGTGAGCAAAGGAAAGGTGAGGATCTCTTTTTCCGCATCTGCTGAAGTGAGGCAATATGCCACTGATAGCGCTCCATTGCTAAGAACAATATTCAAGCCGGGACATACCATCGTCGATCAGCTTGGAAAGTCGATGTTGGTCGAGGAAGTAAAACTCGAGCGTGGACTTTATGTGTATTTCGGAGAAGATAGAGAGCTTAGCGAGGCTGAACTCGGGGACGTGACCACTTCACACACGGTGGATGATCGATTGTTTTCGGGAGATGTGGATTCTCCTGAGCTATTTGCCCTGCGTAGGGAAACCTTGAATTATAATTATCAGCGCAGAATTTCCCCTGTACATGGATTTGTCGGGGGAAAAGTAGACTTGATCCCGCATCAACTGTACATCGCACATGAAGTGAGTTCGCGGTTTGCCCCACGTGTTTTGCTTTCCGATCAGGTTGGGTTGGGAAAAACCATTGAAGCATGCCTGATCCTCCATCGCTTGCTGGTGACGGGCCGAATTTCTCGGGTACTGATCCTAGTTCCCGAATCCCTTGTTCATCAGTGGTTTGTGGAGGTTCTTCGAAAATTCAACTTATGGTTCAATATTTTTGATGAAACCCGCTGCTCTTCTCTAGAAAAAGGTGCTCCAGATGGAAATCCCTTTCTCGATGATCAACTCGTGATTTGTAGTATTGAGTTTCTGGCAGGTTCAAAAAAACGGACCAAACAGGCTGTTTCTGCCAATTGGGATATGCTGGTAGTGGACGAAGCGCATCACCTCGAATGGTCAGTAACTGAGGCTAGCCCGGAATATACCATTGTGGATTTGCTAAGTCGGGTCGCAAAAGGTCTGTTACTCCTGACTGCTACTCCAGAGCAATTGGGGGTGGAAAGCCACTTCGCACGACTACGATTACTCGACCCGATTCGGTATGCTAATTATCAGGATTTCGTCCATGAATCTGAAGGCAATAAAGACATTGCAGCAATCGTCGAAAAACTGGCTACCGGCAAATCTCTAAAAGCCAAAGAAACATCGCTATTGGAGTCAATTTTTTCTAAGGAAAGAGTCGAACTTATTGCCAATAAGGATGAGCAAGAAACTCACAACCTGATCGAGGATTTACTCGATCAGCATGGTCCTGGAAGAGTACTTTTTCGAAACACCCGGTTAGCGATGAGTGGCTTTCCCGAGCGGATAGCCCAGTTGATTCCACTTTCAGAAGGAGAAAATCAAGATCTATGGATTGATCGGCTGAGAAAGGAGTTTTCTCTGGATATGGAGAAAGGTTCTGATTCAAGTGCTGAGCAAGAATTTTGGTTTGAGGATGATCCCCGGGTGAAGTGGCTAATCGGGAAAATGGAGGAGTTGGATTCAGCAAAGATTCTCTTGATCTGTACCTCCAAGGAAAAAGTGCTGGCATTGGAGTCGGCTTTAAGTAGATTCCCTGAGTTTACTGCGAGCGTTTTTCACGAAGACCTTACGCTGGTTCAGCGGGATCGCAATGCGGCTTATTTTGCGGAGCCAGAAGGTGCTCAGATCCTGCTTTGTTCAGAAATCGGGAGTGAGGGTCGGAATTTTCAATTTGCCCATCACCTCGTGCTTTTTGATTTGCCTTTCCATCCCGAATTGCTGGAGCAGCGAATTGGCCGCCTTGACAGGATCGGCCAAAAAGAGGACATTCAGATTTACATTCCGTATCTCATCGGCAGTCCGCAAGAGCTCCTTGTAAGGTTTTTTCATGAAGGGTTAAATGCTTTCAATGCCAATCTGGAAGGAGGGAATATGATCTCCAAACACTTCAGCAATCGGTTACTCGCCCTAACCAAAAAAGAATCTGTGGAAGATGCCAAATCCGAATTAGGAGCCTTGATCGACGAGACAGCTGAATACCAAAAAGCACTGAAGAAAAGCCTTGCCGAAGGGCGCGACAGCATGTTGGAGATGAATTCTTTTCGCCCGAAAGTTGCGGAGAATCTGATAGAGCAGATTAAGTCCGAAGACAATGACCCGGCCTTGGAGATGTATCTGATCAAAATCTTCCGGTATTTTGACATCGAAATGGAGGATCTTGCAGCCCGTACCTACTTGCTACATCCGGCTTCATATAGCGCTACCGTATTTCCGTCAATTCCCAAAGAGGGAGTGCAGGTCACCTTCGACAGGACCCGTGCACTCAGTCGAGAGGATGTGAGCTTTCTCACTTGGGATCATCCTATGGCCACCGGAGCTATAGATAAAGTACTCAGCTCCAATATGGGAACTGCCAGCTGTGGACTGATTCGGAAATCCGATAAACCCGGACTTGTCATTGAGCTGATTTTCGTTCTTGAGACGGCGGGAAAGCAACGCATTGCGATTGATCGATTCCTTCCGCATACCCCGCTGAGAGTGGTAGTAGATCATGAAGGAGAGGATGTGACAGAAAACTTTTCCGTAGCGATGCTCAACAAAAGTATCGTTCCGGGCAACATAGATCCCCTTTTGGAAAATGACCTTTTCGTGGAAAAAATGCTGCCTGAAATGATTTCATCTGCTACAGAAATCGCAGAAGAAATAGGTAAAAAGGAAATTGAAAAGGGTTTGGATCGAATGAAACGCACCTTGAATCATGAGATCAATCGACTCAATGCTTTGCAAAAGAAGAATAAAGACATCCGGCCTGAGGAAGTTCAGGCAGCCATTGAAGAGCGAAATACCGTATTCGCACTGATCCAAAAGGCTAGATTACGCTTGGATGCTGTTCAGTTGAT
>CAYTXN010000409.1:0-3080 GCA_964441195.1 uncultured Limnohabitans sp. | reverse complement strand
TCACTTGGCCTGATAATTCATTTGTGACTTATAATAGCACTCAAGTTCGCCAAGTAACATTGGGATCTGAGGGCTATGAAGTATCCGTGACCGGAACTGCTTCTGGCAAAAGCAGGGAAGGATTTGACTACACCGCCACAGTGACCGAATCCTTGATCATCAATGAAGAATGTGCTCGTACCGGTATATATATCCCAAGCACGGGTATTTTAGCCTTCACATATCAGGGAATCGCTGTTTCCGTTAATTATGGAACTGGTACTTGTGACAAAATTGTCGAAATCACCTATCCGGGAGGTTCAAAAGAAATCACTCTCGATTAACAAACCCAAAATTTCAAATGAAGCGGCTATCTTTCGAGGTAGCCGTTTTTGTTTAAACATGGAAAAAAAACTGATTAATGGACACGAACATGTCCGATACCAAAGACCTGAAATTTCTGAAAATGAATTGATTAAAAATGCCGAAGAGTTTTATCAACAAATGAACTCACGTAGGACGGTTCGGGAGTTTGATACGCGTGATATTCCGAAGGAAGTACTGGAAAACCTTATCCGAACTGCAGGTACAGCTCCATCAGGAGCACACAAGCAGCCTTGGACTTTTTGCTTGATCTCCAATCCCGAGATCAAAAGGCAAATTCGTCAAGCGGCTGAAGAGGAAGAAAAAATATCCTATTCTCAGCGAATGCCTGAGGATTGGAAAACTGATCTAAAACCCTTGGGGACAGATTGGAAAAAGCCATTTTTAGAGGATGCTCCTTATTTAATTGTTGTTTTCAAACAATCATACGGTGTGGAATCCGGGGAAAAAGTTCAGCATTACTACGTGTCTGAATCAGTTGGTATCGCCTGCGGATTCTTGATTGCAGCTATTCATCAGGCGGGGCTTGTCACAGTTACTCACACTCCAAGTCCGATGAATTTTCTGAGTAAAATATTGAACAGGCCAGCCAATGAAAAACCGTTTCTGTTATTACCCATTGGATACCCTAAAAAAGATACTTATGTCCCTAACATCGAGCGAAAAAATCTAAACTCGATTTTACTTACTTTCTGAATTTTTAGAATTTCCGGCTAAAGAAAAAATGGCGGGGATCAACCCCGCCTTTTTTTTATTCCTCCTTCGCCTTATGAATTACGCGCTGAGGGAAAGGAATTTCGATTTCGTTTTTATCGAGGGCCTCTTTGATTTTTTCCATCATATCCCAATAGACTGGCCAAACATGTTCTTTGTTTGCCCAAGCTCTGACTACAAGGTCCAATGAACTGTCTCCAAAATTGTTAAGCCAAACCACAGGTTCAGGGTCGGAATGAACTCGATCATCACTTTTCAAGGCCTCGAAAATAACTGACCGAGCTTTCTTGATATCGGTATCATATGAAACTCCCACGTTGATATCCACCCGTCGTGTAGGTTGGGAGGAAATATTCACCACATCTGAATTTGCCAGACTTCCGTTGGGAATCACCACTTCTTTATTGTCAAAAGTGAAGAGGTGCGTATAAAGTATATCAATCTTGGAAACAGTACCCGTGTGACCTTGTCCCGTGATCACATCTCCGACCTTAAAAGGCTTAAATAATAGGATCAAAACCCCACCTGCAAAGTTGGATAGGGAACCCTGCAAAGCTAGACCAATGGCCAAACCAGCAGCACCCAAAATGGCTAAGAACGAAGCCATTGGAACGCCTAGAATTGATGCGAGCCCAATAAATAATGAAACGAAAAGCAGTGCTTTGACTAAACCGATCAGGAAAGTATTCAGTGAAGGATTTGAATCTCTTTTCTCAAGAAGTTTTCCAAATCCCTTAATAAATTTGTTGATGATAAACTTTGCGATGAAGTAAAAAAGTAGCGCATAAATCAGCGTCGGGACAATTTTATAAGCTAATTCAATTCCTTGTTCCAAAAGTGAATTAATGGTTTCAGGAGATAATTCCATAGTTTTTTGTGTTTGATTTAAATTTTAAAACAAGACCAAAACTTGCCATCTAAATGCCCAAAACCAACTGATTTGATAATTTTTTATTCCGGAAGCTTTTAAAATCCGCTCCAAATCTGACTTTCTAAAACTCCTCATCACGGAAAGTGAAGCGTCATTTTGGACCATGGGAGACTTACTGAATAACCTGGTCAAGATTCGAATGCTGTGAAAAGCAAACCAGTGTCGATGAAGATCATTGATCACAAGTCCGAGGGAGGCTTTCTCCCGAAATGCTTGAATTAAGCTGATTAATTCAGCGTCGGTGAAGTGATGGGTAAAGAGCGTACAAGTGATGATGTCCACTTTTTCCTTCGGGAATTCTGATTCAAAAACATTCTGAACCCGCCACTGGACATTGGTCACATCTTTTAATCTAACCTTTGCCAGTTCGATAATGTTCGGATTGGCATCGATCCCTATGAAATCCACTGCTTTTTTTTCGGATTTTGCCCACTGATCCATGATACGGATCATATCTCCACCACCACATCCAATGTCAGCGATTTGATAGGATTCTTGAGGAACAAGCGTCGTGATTCTTTTGAGCCCATTGGTTGTCACATGATTTCCTCCCAGCCAATGATTTATAGTTTTGAGTTCACGAAGCGTTTGTGCGAGTTCTTCACCTGAGCATTCCAGGTCATCCATGAGCTCTTTTTCTTCGCTGCGTTTCTCAAATCTGCTCATTGTTTGATTAGATGCATGGTTTCCAAAGTTAAGCCAGGACCAAATCCCATTGAAAGGATCTCTCCTTCCACTTTCGAATCTTTCATCATACGCTCCAGCACAAAAAGGATTGTGGCTGAGGACATATTTCCAAATTGCCTTAGCACTTCCCCTGCGTGAAAATTTACCTCAGGAGTCAGAGAGAATGCTTCTTGAACTTTCTGTAAAATCTGTTTTCCTCCTGGATGTATGGCGAAATTTTGGATTTTGCTGAGCCCGAATTTCCTCTCAAATACTTCCTTGAGTTCAGTGATACCCTTGTCCAAAAGTGCAGGTATGTATTTGCTCAGCCGCATTTCAAATCCAAAATCACCAATGCCCCAAGCCATATCCTGCTCGCCCTCCTGAAATACTTGGCTGAGGTAGG